>JAFOWI010000277.1 GCA_017425985.1 Bacteroidaceae bacterium
CTTTGCAACGATGTAATGACGTTTCGGGACCCCCGAAAGTGCTTTGCAACGATGTAATGACGTTTCGGGACCCCCGAAAGTGCTTTGCAACGATGTAATGGCGTTTCGGGACCCCCGAAAGTGCTTTGCAGCGATGTAATGCGGTGCTACCCTACCGCGAAAAACGATTTCCAAACGATTTGAAACACAAAATGCAACTGAATTGCAAAGTTTTCGACAGAGTTGTCGGGCTCTTAAACAATTCGTAATTTTGCACACGTTAATTAAATAAATCAAAATTTTCTTTAAGCAAAACAAGAATCTATAGAATATGAAACGAATCTACCTCCTTGCAACCGTGGGCATCATGCTGCTCACCGCTTGCAACAACCACGCCTCAACAGCGCACGACGAACACAACCACGCTACGCATGCACACGGAGCGCACGACGGACACAACCACGACGGACACAACCATAACCACAATGCGCACGATGGGCACAATCACGATGGACACAACCATGCCCCTGCTGCTAAAGCCGAACCTGCCCAAGCACACAACGAAAATAGCGATGCCATCATTATCGAACCGGCAAAGGCTAAGCATCTGGGCATCGTGAGCGAAAAGATTGCGTTGCGCTCATTCCGAAAGTCCATCCCAGCAAGCGGACGCATCGAAGCGGCTCAGGGAAGCGAACACACGATTGTCGCAACGACCGCAGGCGTGGTGAACTTTGCACGCACATTGGTCGAAGGACAACACGTCAACAAGGGCGAATTGGTGCTCAACATCAGTGCCAACCACTTACAAGAGGGCGACCCCGTTGTACGCGCACGCATTGCCTACGAAACGGCTACTGCCGACTACGAACGCATCGCACGACTCCTTGAAAATCGCCTGGCAACTCAAGCCGAATACAATGCCGCAAAAGAGCGCTACGAAACGACACGCATCGCCTACGAAAGCCTTGCCAAGCAACACAACACCAACGGCACGGGCATCCATGCCCAGCAAGGCGGATACATCAAGAATTGCCTCGTCAGCGAAGGCGACTACGTGAGCATGGGGCAACCGCTCATCATCACTACCTCACAAAACCGACTTTACCTGCATGCTGAAGTGGCTCAACGCTACTTCTCCGAACTCCACAACATCGAAACTGCCAACTTCCGTACGTCGTTCGGCAACAACTATTATCAATTAGCCGACATGGGCGGCAAGCTACTCTCCTACGGCAAGTCGGTTGGAGCGAACAGCCACTTCGTAACAATGACCTTCAGCTTCGAAGGTCGCGCTGACTTAATGCCCGGAAGCAGCGTTGAAATCTACCTCTTAGGACGCCAGCAAGAGGGCACTATCGTGTTGCCCAAAACGGCGCTCATCGAAGAGCAAGGCAGCTACTTTGTCTATGTGCAACTCTGCCCCGAAAGCTATAGCAAGCAAGAGGTGACATTAGGCATGACCAACGGCAACGACGTAGAAATCATCAGCGGACTATCAGCCGGACAAGCAGTAGTAACGCAAGGTGCATACCATGTAAAATTAGCCAGCACCAGCAACGCACTTCCTGCCCATAACCATGAACATTAAGGAGGTTATAAGGTCGCTTCGCTTGTGAGGTTATGAGGTCATGAGGTCGCTTCGCTTGGAAGGTTTTAAGGCTATGCAGCGTGCAAGCAAGCGCTCGAGGCTAACCATCTCGTCTACTCGTACCCTAACAACTCGTCTACTATTTTGAAATTTACCATTCGGTTTTATTTCTATGTTCATCATAAACAATGCTCAATAAAATCATTTTATTCTCCCTCCGCAACCGACTGACGGTCATTGCCGCAGCAATGTTGCTCATGGTAGCCGGGTTCTACACCGCCTACCACACAGAGGTCGATGTATTCCCCGACCTGACAGCTCCAACCGTAGTCGTTATGACTGAAGCCAACGGCATGGCTACGGAAGAAGTAGAACAACTCGTCACCTTCCCCATCGAAACCACCGTCAACGGAGCCACAAACGTGCGACGCGTACGCTCATCGAGCACCAATGGTTTCTCCATCGTGTGGGTTGAATTCGATTGGGACACGGACATTTATCTGGCGCGACAAATTGTAAACGAAAAGCTGGCTCTCGTCAGCGAAGCCCTGCCCGAAGGTATTGGCAAACCCACTATGGGTCCCCAATCGTCCATCCTCGGCGAAATCATGATTATCGGACTCACGGCTGACAGCACCAGCATGATGGACCTTCGCACTATTGCCGACTGGACCATTCGCCCTCGCCTGCTCTCAACGGGAGGCGTGGCACAAGTGGCAGTCCTCGGTGGCGACATCAAGGAGTACCAGGTGCTCATCGACCCCGTAAGGATGAAGCACTATGGCGTAACGCTTGCCGACGTCGCACTCGCTACGAAAGCCATGAATCAAAATGTAAATGGGGGTATCATCTACGAGCACAACAACGAATACATCGTGCGCGGCATGCTCTCAACCACAGAGATTCAGAAGATGGCGCGCACCATGGTGAAGACCATTAACGGAAGTCCCGTGATGCTTGAAGACATAGCCAAAGTGCGCATCGGAGCACAAGAGCCCAAGCTCGGATTGGCGTCCGAACGAGGCAAACCTGCCGTGCTCCTCACCGTGACGAAGCAACCCCAAACGGGCACAATGGACCTCACCGAAAAGCTCGATGCAGCGATTGAGGACTTGAAGAAGAACCTCCCTGCCGATGTCAATGTTTCTACCGACATCTTCCGCCAAAGCCGCTTCATCGAAAGCTCTATCAACAACGTGAAGACGTCGCTCTACGAAGGCTGCTTCTTCGTCATCGTGGTGCTCATCATCTTCCTTGCCAATCTGCGCACCACCTTTATTTCGCTCATCACGCTCCCCCTATCGCTGGTCATCAGCATCCTCACGCTCCACTACTTCGGACTAAGCATCAACACAATGAGCCTTGGCGGTATGGCCATCGCTATCGGATCGCTCGTGGACGATGCCATCGTCGATGTTGAAAACGTGTGGAAGCACATCCGCAAGAACCAGCAACTGCCCCTCGAACGCCAGCGCGGCATCATCGAAGTAGTGTTCGAAGCATCGCGCGAAGTGCGCATGCCCATCCTCAACTCTACGTGTATCATCATCGTCAGTTTCGTTCCCCTCTTCTTCCTCAGCGGCATTGAGGGACGCATGCTGGCACCCCTCGGCATTGCCTTCATCGTAGCGCTCACCGCCTCCACGCTCGTAGCGCTCACGCTCACCCCCGTGCTCTGCTCCTTCATGCTGAAGCCCAAGCGCTCTGAGCGTCCTGCTAAGGATTCCTTCGTGTCGGCTCGCCTCAAGCAGCTCTACGAAAAGGCACTCATCGGATGCTTAAACCACCGCAACGTCGTGCTGAGCATCACAGGCGCCCTCTGCCTTGCAGCCATCTTTGCCTTCACTACGCTCGGACGCTCCTTCCTCCCCTCCTTCAACGAAGGTTCGCTCACCATCAACCTCTCTTCGCTCCCCGGCATATCGCTCGAAATGTCCGACCAACTGGGCCGCGAGGCTGAAGAATTGCTCCTCAGCGTACCTGAAATCCAAACCGTAGCACGCAAAACGGGCCGCGCCGAGCTCGACGAACACTCGCGAGGCGTGAACGGTAGCGAAATCGAAGCGCCCTACGAACTCAAGGACCGCAGCCGCAACGAAATGCTGGAGGAAGTGCGCGAAAAACTCGCTACGCTCAACGGCGTGAACGTCGAAATCGGACAGCCCATCAGCCACCGCATCGACGCCATGCTCTCGGGCACAAAAGCGGGCATTGCCATCAAGCTCTTTGGCGACGACCTCAATAAGATGTACCGCCTTGCCAACGAAATCAAAGCTGCCATCAGCGACATCGAAGGCTTGGCTGACCTCAACGTGGAGCAGCAGGTTGAACGCCAACAGCTCAAGATTGAACCTCGCCGCGAAATGCTCGCACGCTATGGCATCAGCATGGCCGACTTTGCGAGCTTCGTCGAAGTAAACCTCGCCGGCAGCGTCGTTTCGCAAGTCTATGAAGACGGCAAGACGTTCAACCTCATCGTCAGAGCACAAAACGACAAGCGCGACGAAATCGAAAAAATCCGTCTGCTCACCATCGACACTTCCGACGGATTGAAAATTCCGCTCTACGAGGTGGCTGACGTCGTTTCGGCCATGGGCCCCAATGCCATCAGTCGCGAAAACGTGAAGCGCAAAATCGTCATCTCTGCCAACACCCACGACATCGACCTCGGCACAGCCATCACTGCCATCAAAGAGCGCATCAATGAGCGCATAGCCTTCCCCGAGGGTTACCACATCGAATTTGGCGGACAATTCGAAAGCGAGCAAGCTGCCAGCCGCACGCTCCTGCTCACCTCCATCGTAAGCATCGCCATCATCTTCCTGCTGCTCTACATGGAGTTTCGCAATGCCATGCAGAGTGCCGTCATCCTGCTCAACCTTCCGCTCGCACTCATCGGCGGCATCTTTGTGCTCGTCTTCACCACAGGCGAAGTGAGCATCCCTGCCATCATCGGCTTCATTTCGCTCTTCGGCATCGCCACCCGAAACGGCATGCTGCTCGTGAGCCACTACAACCTGCTCCACGA
>JAFOWI010000278.1 GCA_017425985.1 Bacteroidaceae bacterium
AAACTGTTAAGAAGACCATTCAGACTACGCTCAGCACAGAGCTTGAACCAATCAAAAAAGATATCAAAAGCCTACAAAACAGTGAGGTTAATTTCTCAACTCGCTTGCAACCTTTGCAAGAAGAAATTGACCACTTAAAAGATGATATTACTGAAATTTTAGCAGATCTTAAAAGCAAAGGCGTTGATTTATCCAATATTTGCGAAAGAGAACAACTGCTAGAACATGAGACGCGTTGCGCCTGGCGTTATCGCATTCGCTTTGCGCCCTTCGCGAAGATTTATATTGACAATAAATATAGCAGTTACTTGCAAAATCATTTCGCGCCCCGAACGACAAACGTTTAATATTCGCACCCCGAACGGCAAACGTTTGTTTTGTTTTCACCCCGCACGGCAAACGGCCTGAAAGGCCATCGAACTCCAAGCCCAGGGCAAGCGAACGCAAGTGAGCGACACCCTGGGTTCCGATCCCAGCAGACGTTGCGCCCTGAAAGGGCAAAAGCCTCAAACCACATTGCCCATCATATCGCTTTTGCCCTTTCAGGGCGCCATCCGGTCTGCCATTCCACCCAGGGCGCCGTTCCCTTCGGTCACTTGCCCTGGGCTTGGTGCTGCTGCCCCGTTGGGGCGTCTCTGCGAATTGTCAATCCAAATCTTTGCGTGCCTTTGCGCCTTAGAGTGAAACTAAAAATCATTTCGCGCCCCGAACGACAAACGATTTATATTCGCACCCCGAACGGCAAATGTTTTTTTGTTTTCACCCTGCACGGCAAACGGCCTGAAAGGCCATCGAGCTCCAAGCCCAGGGCAAGCGAACGCAAGTGAGCGACACCCTGGGTACCCATCCCCACGGACGTTGCGCCCTGAAAGGGCAAAAGCCCGAAACCACATTACCCATCATATCGCTTTTGCCCTTTCAGGGCGCCATCCGGTCTGCCATTCCACCCAGGGCGCCGTTCCCACGATCACTTGCCCTGGGCTTGGTGCTTCTGCCCCGTTGGGGCGTCTCTGCGGATTGGCATTCACCAATAATTGAACCACTACCGTTGGGACGTGACCTTCGGATTGGCATTCACCGATAATTGCATCTCTATCATTGGGGCGTACCTTCGGATTGGCATCCAATGTTAATTGGTTTTGCCGCATTAATCACTAAATACGTATCGCTCGTCGTACTCGATTCCGTATAACTTCAACAATTGCAAATACTCATCTTGGAATGAAACCTTTGCATGATGTTCGCGCTGATTGTTTACGTACGTGACGGTTTTGTCTATTACGGATTGACTTACTGAAAATACAGCATACCCATTCTGCCATGCAAACCATTTGTAACTCTCATCCAAAGTCTTTACCCAACGGCTACTATTACGCTTCAATTCTTCAACCAAATGGGCCATGGTCACCTCGCGCGACAACGTACAAACGACATGCACATGGTCGGGCATACCACCAACACGAATAACCTTACATCCCGTATTGTTTACCAATTGCCCAATGTAACTATGCATGCGTTCCATATGTTCTTCCTTAATTTTAGGACTCGTCGTTTTGACATGAAACACAACATGCAAATATACCTTACTTAACGATTGTGCCATATTGTCATGTTTAATATTTTGCTTTTGCCCTTTCAGGGCGCCATCCGGTATGCCATTCCACCCAGGGCGCCGTTCCCTTCGGTCACTTGCCCTGGGCTTGGTGCTTCTGCCCCGTTGGGGCGTCTATGCGGATTGTCAATCCAAATCTTTGCGTGCCTTTGCGCCTTTGCGTGAAACCCAAAACTACACTGAGATCATTTCGCAATGTATCATGATATTTATATCGAACGAAAATATTGTATTAGTTGCGGTTCACTTTCCAAAAGCCTCCTTTATTACCGCCCACACGCTCAATGACTCCATCAGCACGCAGAGAGCGGATAATCTTTTTCACACCGCTTTCTGACAGACCTGTAACCTCTTGCAAATCTTTAATGGTAAGTTGTGGATTGGCACACATCGCATCCAAAATCTTTTCAGAACTTTTTGAGTTACTTTTTGGGTTACTTTTTGGGTTACTTTCTACCATTTCTTGTATGCTTTGAAGCAAGCAGCGGAGCATAAAGATGATGAAAGGTGTGCTGGACGCCTCTCGGTCGCTTTGTGCAATAGCGTCATAGTAATCTTTTTGATGCTCTTTAACCAATGTTTCTACAGGTATCCATGCAAAGATAGGATTCCATTGCATGAGAAGAAGTGTTTGCCACATGCGCCCCATGCGTCCATTGCCATCGGCAAAGGGATGTATAAACTCAAATTCATAGTGAAACACGCAACTGCTTATGAGGGGGTGCGTCTTCGTGGTGCGTACCCATTGAAGCAAATCCTCCATCAATGTGGGTACACGCATAGCAGGAGGCGCCATGTGAACGCATTGCTCGCCATTGAAGATTCCCACGCCTCCAGAACGATATCTGCCATTTTCGCGCACAAGGTCGGTCATCATCAGCTGATGCGCACGTAATAAGTCTTTCTCTTCGAAAGGATTCAACTCCAACAATAATTCGTAAGCATCAATCGCATTGCGCACCTCTTGAATTTCATTAGGTGCACCTAAAACGCGCTTACCTTCGATAATGGCGGTCACCTGTTCAATAGTAAGCGAATTATTCTCTATTGCCAATGACGACTGAATGGTCTTGATGCGGTTTTCCTTTCGTAAATGAGGCTGGGGAAGATGCGCTGCTGTAGCCGAAATCTTTCCGACAATCTCTGCTATTTCCGCAACAAGCGACATCATCTCGTCTGTCAACGTAAAGGGAGGGGTGTAGTTCATTGTAATTGTTTTTTCAATTCATCAAATGCACTATTAATTTCGCGCTCCAACTGCGCGAGGCGCTCCATAATTACCTCTGGTGCATCATACACCACCTGCTGGCGCTCCACCTCTTTATATTTATTAATGGAGAGGTCGTAATCCTTCTCGCGTATCTCTGCCACGGGCACAAGGAAGGACTGGTCCTTGCGCGAGCGAGCGGCCTCGGCATCGAGGTTGTGGAAGCGCTGAATGATGTCGGGGATGTCGTTGTCGCTGACTTCGGAGCGCTTCTGGTCGAGCGAGTAGCCATCGGCACGCATGTCGTAGAACCACACACGGTCCGTGCCGCCGGCATTGGTCTTGGTGAAGATGACGATGGCAGTGCTCACACCGCTATAGGGCTGGAACACCCCCGAGGGCATGGAGATGACGGCCTGGAGGCGGTGCTGGTCTATGAGCGCACGGCGTATGGACTTGTGGCCCGTGCTGTTGCCAAAGAGTACACCGTCGGGCACGATGCTGGCGCAGCGCCCACCCGTTTGCAACATGCGAATGAAGAGGGCAAGGAAGAGAAGTTCCGTCTTCTTGGTCTTGGTGATGGCAAGGAGCGACTTGCTCACCGCCTCGTTGTCCAGGCTGCCCGTAAAGGGAGGGTTGGCCAGACAGAGCGAGTAGCGCTCCTCGTCGGTATTGTCCGTAGAGAGGCTGTCGCGATAGGCAATACCGGGATTGTCCACACCATGGAGCATGAGGTTCATGGCACCGATACGGAGCATGGTGGCGTCGGTGTCGAAGCCGTGGAGCATGCTGCTCTTGTAGTGGTCGGCATGTTCGCGCTTGAGCAGCTCCTTCTTGTAGTGCTGCTGGATGTACTTGGCGCTCTCCACGATAAAGCCAGCCGAACCCATGGCAGGGTCGCAGATGGTGTCCTTGAGCGTGGGTTGCATCAGTTCCACCATCATGCGTATGATGTGGCGCGGTGTGCGGAACTGTCCATTGTTGCCACTGGCAGCCATCTTGCCCAGTACGTATTCATAGACGTCGCCCATGGTATCGCGGTTGTTCATGTCCAGCGCGTTGATGCCCTCCACAATCTTTACCAGTGTGCGCGGACTCTGGATGAGGAAGGTGGCATTGGCCATGAAGCGGCTGTAGGCACTCTCCTTACCGCTGTTGAGCGTCTTGATGAAGATGAACACGTCCTTGCTGATGACCTGATACATGGCCTCGGCCTCCATATTGCGGAACACGCTCCAGCGCAGTGACTCGTAGGGCACCTGGCGGTCGGTTTCGGGATTGTGCCAGAGGCCCTCGCGGAAGGTGGGGTCCTTCACCGCCACGCCCATGACATTGGCACTGGCCTCCTTCATGCGCTGAGCATCGTCCAGCATCTTGGTTACAGCCGAGGACATATCGTTCCTCAAGAGCCTTGCCG
>JAFOWI010000279.1 GCA_017425985.1 Bacteroidaceae bacterium
AATCGTGTCGGGAGCAACGCCAAAGCCGGGAGTCCAGAGATATTCGCCGGTACCGGTGAGCTTCAACTTGCGGATTGCCTTCACCGTCGCGTCGTTCATGACCCACACGGCATTCCTGCGGTACGGTTCTTTAAGGGAATAATACAGGTCGATGATCTCGTCGGCGGTAACGGCGTTGGTAGCGGCAGCGGTTACGCCTGCGCCTGCGGCGGTCAGCACGCCCTGCGGCTCGTTGGTGCCGGTGCCTGTCCACAGATAGGGAGCCTGACCCTCGCCGTTTGCCTTGCCAAGACTTTCGGCGCAATAGGTGTACATGTCAAAGGCAGAGTCCGCGATCAGCTCGTCGGTCGCCTGAATGATTCTGCCGAACTTGTACGCGTGGAACACAACAATGTTAAACTGGTCGCTGTTGACGGGATAGGCGCCGCCCTCCGCGATCAGCGCAGCCGCGCCGCGAGACGCCACATAGGGGACATTCTTTTCGAGGGAGCCGAGCGTGATCCTGCCCGCAAGCTCAAAGATAGGGTCGATCTGGTCGCGTGCCTCATACAGTACGCGCTCAAACTCAGTCGGCACCAGATAGCCGCCGTCTGCCGAAACGCTCTCCTGCAAGATATTGCTGGCGCGCTTCGTCTTGATGTAGTTATTAAACGCGGCGTTGTATTCGTCCGACGCTCTGCCGGTCTTGCCGGTGTTGGCGCTGCCGCCGACGCCGCCGGTGAGGGGCTTGTTGGCAAACTGACCCATCTGCTGTTCGCGCTGCTCGCGGTTCTGCGCACGCTCAACAGCCTTGTCAAAGTCGTCCATAACCTTTTCATAGTTGGCATAGGTCGCCGCGTCGTCCGCGTTCAGATTGCCGTTTTTGTCCTCGTGCGTGTCGAGGAAGTTTTTCATCATTTCCCAGTGCTCCGCACGCTTCTGACGGATTTCGTTCAGCTTCGGCTTCGGTGAGGAATCCTCTGCGCATGGCGCCGGTGGCGTTGCTTTGGCCTTGCTGGGCGGCTTCGGCTTCCTCTTCCTCGGTCTGCATGACGGCGGTGAAGGTCGTTTCGCGGTAGAGGGTGGTCAGCACCCAGTAAGGCTGGGGAACGAAGTTTTCGATTTCCTCCTGTCGCTTCACGATGAGTGCGAGCGTCGGTGTTTGTACGCGCCCGATGCTGAGCACGGGTTCGCCCTTGGTGCGAGCGGGGGCGTACTTCAGCGTATAGAGGCGCGTGGCGTTCATGCCGAGGAGCCAGTCGCCAATTGCTCGGCAGAGTCCGGCTTCGTAGAGCGAGTTGTAAGCCTCATGGGGGCGCAGATTGGCAAAGCCTTCGCGTATCGCCTCGTCGGTCATCGACGAAATCCACAGACGTTGTACGGGGCAGGAGGCTCTTGATTTTTGGAGCACCCAACGCTGGATGAGTTCTCCCTCCTGCCCGGCGTCGCCGCAGTTCACTATCATGTCGGCAGCCTGGAACAAGCGTTCGATAACTGCGAACTGGCGCTCAATACCTTTGTCGTTCTTGAGGCGAATACCGAAGCGCTCTGGCACCATGGGCAGGGCGCCGAGCGTCCAACTCTTCCAGTTGGGCGTATAGTCTTCGGGATTCTTCAGCTCGCAAAGGTGACCAAAGGTCCATGTGACCTGGTAGCCGTTGCCTTCGAAGAATCCGTCGCGCTGAGCGGTGGCGCCAATGATGCGCGCTATGTCCTTAGCCACGGAGGGCTTTTCGGCGATGCAAACAATCATGTTTGGGGAGTGAGGGGTGAGTAGTTTAAGATTTGCTGCGTGGAAAATTGCAGTAGGTCGGAGGAAAAATGCTTGTCGAGCAACTTGTTTTCGGCAAAGTCGGAGGGTGTGCCTTCGAGCAAGCCACTTTCGGGCGACAACATCCAGATGCGGTCGCACAAGCGCAGAGCGAGTTCCAGGTCGTGCGTGGAGAGCAGAATGGTTTTCCCTTCCCGGTGTGCCAACCTGCGCAGCTGCATGAACATAGCTACTTTCGAGGGATAGTCGAGGTAGGCGGTAGGTTCGTCGAGCAGTATGATGGGCGTTTGTTGCACCAAGGCTTTGGCAATCATTGCGCGTTGCGCTTCGCCGTCGGAGAGGGTGTGGATGGCGCGGTGCTCAAGCGGTTTGAGGGAAAGCGAGGTCAGCGCTTGTTCCACGATGGTATGGTCGGCAGGCGTGAGCTTTCCGCTGAACGATGTGTAGGGCGTGCGCCCTAAGGCTACGAGTTCGCGCACCGTGATGTAGGCCGACTCTACGCGTTGCGTCAGTACGACGCTGATGGTCTGCGCCAGGCGTTTGGGCGTGAGTTGCGAAAGTTCCTCGCCCTGAACAATGACAGCACCGCTCAGTGGGCGCAATCGCTGCATCAACGTTTGTAGCAGCGTACTCTTACCTGCACCGTTTTTCCCGACGAGTGCGGTGAGCGAGGCCGCAGGTAGGTGTGCCGTAAGCCCCTGACTTACGACGTGGCGGGCATAGCCTGTGGTGAGCGAACGGAGTTGTAGCATGGGCTGAGGAGGGGGCTGCTTGTAGGTGGGTGGTGGGGTTAATTGTGAATGACGAGCGCGTCGTTAGCGTATTGTATGTGGTACTGAAGGAGTTTCACCTTGCTAGGACCGCTTTCGGGAAATCCGCCGTTGTTCATGTTGAAGACCGACTCGCAACGCTTGCAGCTTGCCTTCCCATCTTCGCTGAGCGTAAGTCGGCGCTGGATGAGCGAAGTTTCGAAACAGTTGGGGCAAACAAGGTCGTAGGCTACGGGCATCATCGTTCCCGATGCGCTTAGTACGCCGTTGGGCAAGCCTACAATGAAGCCACTCACGAATCGCGGCTCGCCGTAAGCATCGAGCGCCGTACGTGGCATCGAGGCCGACCGACCATGTGTGTTCAGAAACTGATAGTGCGTTGAGGAGAACGTAATTTGGCAGAATATACCGGGGCTGTTGAGCGCAGAATGCAAGGGATGGATGGTGCTCACGGGCGTGACGCGCAGAAAAGCGTCGTGGCGTGCGTACATCGTGTCGGCATCGTCGCTACAACTGCTGAGCGGAGCAAAAATAAGTGCGACAACGGCGGTCATCGCACTCATTATTATATTTAAGCGTAGGAGTTTCATGCTTCGAGGAGTTGGCGCTCAGCGGCTTCGACGCGTTCGAAACCAAAACGGGCGTAGGTCTGCTCCATGAGCGCAGCGATTTCTGCGTTGCAAAGGTTGCCGATGGAGCCTTCGTGCGTATGATGAATGTCCTTGTTGGGCGTAAATTTGCCGGCTTCGATATCAAGGCCCACCTTCTTATAAGCATCGCGGAAGGGCATGCCGTTGGCTGCGAGCGTATTCACCTCTTCTACGGAGAACATCGCATCGTAGCGCGCGTCGTCGAGGATGTGTTCGTTCACCTTCATACGATCGACGATGTAAGTAGTCATTTCGAGGCAGTCGAGCAGCTGGTCGAAGGCAGGGAGGAAGACTTCCTTGATTTCCTGTAGGTCGCGGAAGTAGCCACAGGGCAGGTTGTTCATCATGAGTACAATCTGTCCGGGCAAAGCCTGCAGGCGGTTGCAGCGCGCGCGGATGAGTTCGAACACGTCGGGGTTTTTCTTATGTGGCATGATGCTGGAGCCGGTGGTACATTCGTCGGGCAGTTTGACAAAACCAAAGTTTTGCGAATTGAACATGCACGCATCGAACGCAAGCTTTGCGATAGTGCCGGCGATGCCTGCCAGTGCGAAGGCTACGTTGCGCTCGTTCTTGCCGCGGCCCATCTGGGCATAGACTACGTTGTAGTCCATCGTGTCGAAGCCGAGGAGTTGCGTCGTCATGGTGCGGTTGAGGGGGAACGATGAGCCATATCCTGCCGCCGAACCCAGCGGATTGCGGTTGGTCATGCGGTAGGCGGCTTCGAGTAGCAGCATGTCGTCGGCAAGGCTTTCGGCATAGGCGCCAAACCAAAGGCCGAAGCTGCTGGGCATCGCTACCTGGAGGTGCGTATAGCCGGGCATGAGGACGTGGCTGTAGCGCTGGCTTTGCGCCTGGAGTTTGTCGAATAAAGCGCGTACGGCCTCAGCCACCTGGCGCAACTTGTCGCGCGTAAAGAGTTTGAGGTCCACGAGCACCTGGTCGTTGCGTGAGCGTCCGGCATGAATCTTCTTGCCCATATCGCCCAAGCTACGCGTAAGGAGCAGCTCGACCTGCGAGTGAACGTCCTCAATGCCGTCTTCGATGACAAACTCGCCCGCTTCGGCTGTGGCGTAAATTTTGCGTAGCTCTGCCAGGAGCGTAGGGAGTTCCTCGTCGGAGAGCAGTCCGATGGAGTTGAGCATCGTGATGTGCGCCATGGAGCCCATGACGTCGTATTTAGCCAGGTAGAGGTCGAGCTCGCGGTCGTGGCCTACGGTGAAGCGCTCGATTTCCTCGTTTACCTGCGTAGATTTTTCCCAAAGTTTCATGTTGAAAATGTATTTATTGAAGTTTCGCATGTGCTTAACTTCTTAGGTTTTGAGGTTTTAAGGTTATGAGGTCGTGAGACTACCATCCGGATGGGTTTATTCGCTTATGCCCGTCAGCTCCGCAGTCTCCGCACGGCTATTTCTCATTTCTTCTCTCTCATTTCTCCTTTCCCCTCACCGGCTAACCTTTCGTTAATGTAAGAGGCACCCCAGGCGGGATGCCTCTATCTGTTCAGGATAACTTACTTTGTTGTCAGCAACGCGGGCTTAGCGCGCACTTGCTACCATGGCGAGCATATTGGCTATGCCGTCGGCGCCCTGTTGCATGTACTTGCCCACCATTTGCTTGATGAAGAAGTTGAGTTCGGCGCCCAGAGTCACCTTCAACTTAAATTCGTAGTCAGCCGTAGGTAACATCTGAATCCAGAGGTTGGTTGCCATCGGAGTGCCCACGCCTTCGAGCTTGATGAGCTTGGGAGCTTCGCGCTCCACAATGCGCAGTGTGAACTCA
>JAFOWI010000280.1 GCA_017425985.1 Bacteroidaceae bacterium
AATTCCGCCGCAACTATGGAAAATCGCCTGCCCTGTTCTGCGGTTTCAGCGCAGCACGAGGCAGAGTTGTCATCACTATGGACGCAGACCTTCAGGACTCTCCCGACGAAATTCCGGAACTCTATCGCATGATTGTTGAGGACAAATACGACGTCGTGAGCGGCTACAAACAAAAGCGCTACGACCCACTCTCAAAAACAATCCCCACAAAACTCTTCAACGCCACCGCACGCAAAGTGAGCGGCATTCACAACCTTCACGACTTCAACTGCGGACTTAAGGCATATCGCCACGAAGTTGTGAAAAACATTGAAGTGTATGGCGAAATGCACCGCTACATTCCGTATTTGGCCAAGAATGCCGGTTTTAACAAGATTGGCGAAAAGGTGGTGAAGCACCAAGCACGTAAATTTGGCTCTACAAAATTCGGCGGACTCAACCGTTTTGTCAATGGCTACTTAGACTTGCTCTCGCTCTATTTCCTCAACACGTTTGGCCTGAAGCCCATGCACGTGTTTGGTTTTATCGGAACGTTGATGTTTTTCTTTGGATTTGTAGCATGTCTCGTTGTCGGAGCAGGCAAACTCATTGCACTCTGCAATGATGAACCCGCACGATTAGTGACAGAGTCGCCCTATTTCTATATTGCCCTCACCATGATGATTTTAGGCACGCAACTATTTGTTGCCGGCTTCCTGGGCGAACTCATCAGCCGCAATGCTGAGAACCGCAACAACTATCAAATTGAAAAAGAATTCTAATTCACTTTTTTAAACTTATGATGAAACACTTATTACGAGTGTTGCTTACGGCAGGCCTCATCGTTCCATTCACCGGCTGTTCGGAAGTAGAATGTCCGCTCGACTCTGTAGTGGTAATGACATGCGGACTGCGCCACGCTGAAACAGGAGAGAAACTCCAACTCAGCGACTCACTGAGCATCACGCCGTGTGGAAAGGACACCATCCTGCTCAACCGCGCATACGGCATCAGCGAGTTTGTGCTTCCCCTGAAGATGGGAATTGAGGTTGACACGTTCCTGCTCAGATTTTCCAACAGTTGGGAAATGTCGGCAACAGACACCCTCTTCGTAGCTCACCGCAATGAGCCTCACTTCGAGTCGATAGACTGTCCGGCATCGGTATTTCATCACATCACGCACGTCAGCTGGACATCACACAATCCCTCCGTCTATCCTCTGACAATTGACAGTGTGGCAGTTAAACGTACTTTAGTTGATTACAATGACATCGAAAATTTGCAGATTTATTTGCACACTGCTCCTTAGTGTATGGTGTGTAAACGCCACATGCGGTTTGAACACCACTGCTGCCGACAGCCTGACGAAAAACGGCAACACATACACCTCGCGCAGCGAAGCCCGCAAAGCATTGGAACGCTACAACGGGCGCCCACTATTCTGCGGTATAGCAGTAGGCGCTGATTTGGTAGGCCCTGTAATGAAAGTGGCAGCGTCGTGGAACCAGCTGGAAGTTGTGGGCAAAATCAATTTGCTGGAAACCTACTTTCCCGTATTCGAGATGGGCATCGGAGAGAGCGACTATACCGACGACACATCGCTGATTGCATATCAAGTGAAGGCGCCATATTGGAGAATAGGCTGTGACGTAAACTTTATTAAGAACAAAGACACGGGCAACCGCATTTTCGGCGGACTGCGCTACGGTTTTTCGTCGTACGACTACAGCATCTCCGGGCCTGACATCATCGACCCTACATGGGGAACAGCTGTGCCCTATCAACTCAAAGACCTGAACGGCAACAAGCATTGGGCAGAATTAGTGTTCGGCTTAGAAGCCAAAATCTGGCGCATGATTCATCTGGGCTGGAACTTTCGCTACAAATTTGGCCTCAACGAAAAACACAGCACGCACGGAAAGCCTTGGTACGTGCCCGGTTATGGTGAAAACAAGAGCGGCACGATTGGTGCAACCTTCAACCTCATGTTTGATTTAAATCTATAAAATGAACGCTTACAAACAGATTGCCAAGTGGGGATTTCTCGCATTTCTAATCATTGCGACCATCTACATTTTAAGAAGACACAATGCCCCAACAACCTCTGAAGTACCCTATCAGGAATGCACAGGCAAAATTTTCGGAACGACCTACAAAGCCATTTATCAGCACCCCGACGACCTAAGTGCCGACATTCATAGCAGGCTCAACGAGGTGGACGCGTCGCTGTCCATGTTCAACCCCATCAGCACGCTCGCCCGCATCAACAAGCATGAGACCGACACGATGGACGCCATGATGCAAGAGGTGTTTGCGCTTGCAATGCGCGTGTCCGAAGCTACCGGCGGAGCCTTCGACTGCACCGTAGCGCCAGCCGTCGAAGCATGGGGATTCGGCTTTAAGAATCGCGAGCAAATCACGGACGAAAAAATCGACAGCCTCAAGCAACTCATTGGTTATCGCAACGTTTCGATGACAGCTGACGGACTGCTGAAGCGCCAAATCGAAGGAGTGCAAATGGACTTCGGCGCTATTGCCAAAGGCTTTGGCGTTGACAAAGTGGCTGAATTGCTTAGCACGAAGGGCGTGAAGAATATGCTTGTCGAAATAGGCGGAGAAATCATCGTACACGGCACACGCGCCGATGGAAAGCCCTGGCGAATTGCCGTACAAAGCCCTACCGGCGAAGGATTCTCGGCCGTACTCTCGCGCACCGAAACAGCGATGGCTACAAGCGGCAACTACCTTAATTACTACGTCAACGAAGCCGGCGAACGCGTGGCACACACCATTTCGCCCTTCACCGCGCGCCCCGTGACCCACACGCTCCTCTCGGCAACAGTTACTGCCCCCACCTGCGCTATGGCCGACGCCTTTGCAACCGCATTCATGGTGATGGGTGTGGAACAAGCCAAAACCGTACTCGAAGAGCATCCGGCACTCGGCGCATACCTCATCTATTCCGAAGGCGACACACTGCAAACATTTGCAAAGAATTTCAGTTTAGATGGAAAATAAGCGCAAGTTGAAAGCACAGAGTTGGGATTCGCAAAGCATCTTCGAACGCCTGCTTGCCCTGCCCTTGTTTCAAGGTCTCAGTGTGGAAGAGCTGGTACGCATCGTTGAAGGCGCAAAGTTTGAATTTCGCACAGAGAGCAAGCACGAGGTGCTGCTGTACCAAGGCAGTCCGCTAACACATCTGAGCTTCATGCTGCAAGGCGAGCTTATATACCAACGAAGATTTCCCGACTTCATCAAATCCACGGAATACTTCACCGAGCCAATAGCCATCCTGCCGCATTGCCTCTTCGGAAAAAAGGCACAGTCCACACACACTATCATCACCAACACGGACGTGTCGCTACTCGACATCTCCAAGCAGGAAGTGCTCACGCAGCTGATGAACTTCTACGTTTTTCGCCTCACGATGCTCAACTACTTCAGCACCATTGCACAAGAGGCTCAGAGCTTCAATCCCGACGAAATTCACCTCCACATACGTCTGGTCAAGGAACTGCGCAAATACTTTGTCTCCGACAGCGGCAGGAAGGAAATCAGCATCAACATGCAGCAGCTGGCCGACCGATTGTACGTATCGCGAATCAGCATCAGCAAGGTGCTCCGCAGTTTTGAAGAAGCAGGGTTGCTCACCCTTACACGCGGCGGCATCGTAATCCCCCGATTCGAAGAACTCACCAAAGCGGCCGAAAAACATCAATGACCCAAGCACCACTCCCCTATCCCACAGCGCTGCGCTAATCAAACTCTGTTTTGAAAAAGTCAAAGCACACACGGAGTGGAACCTACCAAACACCATGCAGGCGAAACAAACATTCAAACTTGTTTCGCCTGCATTTTTTATGAAAACAACGATTGGTATCCGGTAAAGTTTTTAAGAATGAACGGCCTGAACCAAAGGAAATCATGAACTATTCGAACAACTTTATATTTATAGAGTTAGAGGTGTTTACCAGACAACAATAATTTTCTACAACATTTTGGAAACTCATTCGAGTGCTTTGCAACTATGTAATGATGTTTCGGGACTCCCGAAAGTGCTTTGCAGCGATGTAATGGCGTTTCGGGACCCCCGAAAGTGCTTTGCAACGATGTAATGACGTTTCGGGACCCCCGAAAGTGCTTTGCAGCGATGTAATGACGTTTCGGGACCCCCGAAAGTGCTTTGCAACGATGTAATGACGTTTCGGGACCCCCGAAAGTGCTTTGCAACGATGTAATGACGTTTCGGGACCCCCGAAAGTGCTTTGCAACGATGTAATGGCGTTTCGGGACCCCCGAAAGTGCTTTGCAGCGATGTAATG
>JAFOWI010000281.1 GCA_017425985.1 Bacteroidaceae bacterium
ATAGGAGACATTATTGAAGAAATACGTCCGGCCTTAAATCTCGACAAACAAATCATTGTTTCTTTAGCTGCAGGAATCACTCTTCAAGAACTTTCCAACATGATTATTCCTAAAAACGGAATCAACAACAAAGAAAAGTTATTTGCATCAGAAGAACGAATGAACAATGAAACGGACAAATTTGCAAAACCGGCTTTGTTCAAAATCGTTCCAAATACTGCTGTTGAAATTTTAGAAGGAGTTACTTTCATCTCCCAACAAAATGCAACCGATGAACAAACAAATCTTATATACGAAATGTTTGCAACTTTGGGTTACGCTGTTGTTGTTGACGAAAAGTTAATACCGGCTGCAACGGCTTTGTCTTCGTGCGGTATCGCCTTTGCCATGCGCTACATAAGAGCAGCGACGGAAGGCGGAGTTGAATTAGGATTCCGACCGGACGAAGCCGCACGTATTGTTGAACACACAGTCAAAGGGGCTGCCTCTTTATTACTCCAAAATAACAGGCACCCTGAAGTTGAGATTGACAAAGTAACCACAGCAGGAGGTATTACCATTAAGGGACTCAACGCAATGGAAGAGTCTGGTTTCTCAGCAGCAGTAATAAATGGACTGAAAGCAAGCAAATAAACAATGAACATCAAACGAATAGCAATAAAAATTGGCAGCAACGTACTAACACGCCAAGATGGCACACTCGACATCACGCGCATGTCTGCCATTGCAGATCAAATAGCAACACTTCATAAAAAAGGGTTTGAAATAATTTTGGTTTCCTCCGGAGCTGTAGCTTCAGGACGCAGCGAAATCAATCCAAATCATACCCTCGACGAAGTGTCGTCACGCCAACTATATTCGGCCATCGGTCAAGCCAAACTAATGGGCAAATATTATACACTTTTGCGTGAACACAGCATCATTTGCGGACAAGTACTTACGAC
This sequence comes from Bacteroidaceae bacterium, assembly GCA_017425985.1. GTDB lineage: Bacteria > Bacteroidota > Bacteroidia > Bacteroidales > Bacteroidaceae > Alloprevotella. The sequence goes on from JAFOWI010000281.1 coordinate 945, forward strand.
AAAAGAAGGACTTGACAAAGCAGACCATTATCAGAATCAACAACACTGCATGGAAGTAATGTTGGCTGAAGAAGTCATTCCTATTGTGAACGAAAACGACACCCTATCCATAACAGAATTAATGTTTACTGATAACGACGAACTATCCGGACTCATCGCAGAAATGATGCAAGTGGAAATGCTCATTATTCTCAGTAATATCGATGGAATTTACAACGGTAACCCTTCTAACCCTGAAAGCTACGTCATTCGCTCCATAAAACCTGAAACGAACGAAACGGAGCAATATATCCAATCAGGAAAATCGTCAATGGGGCGTGGCGGAATGCTTACCAAATACCATATAGCGCAAAGAGTTGCAGCACAAGGGATTCCCGTAATCATCGCAAACGGCAGAAAAGAAGATATTCTGTTACACCTTATTGACAACCCCGAAGAAACAATTTGTACACGCTTCGAACCAACGACACCACCTAAATAATGGACACACTAAGCCTCATCATAAAAGCCAATCAAGCTAAAAAAGATTTAAATCAACTTACGGACGATACAATCAACGCCGTTTTAGCGGACGTGGCTGATTCTATTGTAGAACAAACTACCTCTATCCTTGAAGCCAACCAAATGGACCTTAATCGCATGGATAGAGCAAACCCGAAATACGACCGACTTCAGCTCACCGCAAAACGCATTGAGGATATTGCCGGCGATATGCGCAGCGTAACAAAACTCCCATCACCTTTGAACATACAACTGAGCCAAGTTGTACGTCCCAATGGAATGAGCATCACCAAAACGACGGTTCCATTTGGAGTCATAGGAGTTATTTACGAAGCGCGCCCGAATGTCACAGCAGACGTATTTTCCCTCTGCATAAAGAGCGGGAATGTTTGCTTGCTTAAAGGAGGGTCGGATGCGACATACACCAACCAAAGAATTGTAGAAATCATACATTCTGTGCTACTGAAACACGAAATTTCGCCAGCAATATGCACCCTACTCCCTCCTCACCGCGAAGCAACAGCTGCATTGCTCAATGCCGTAGGACATGTTGACCTCATCATCCCTCGCGGTAGTAGCACGCTCATCAATTATGTTCGCGACAACGCCAAAGTCCCTGTCATTGAAACCGGAGCCGGCATTTGCCATACCTATTTCGATGCCGCAGGCGATGCTGCCATTGGAGCTGACATCATTATGAATGCAAAGACACGAAGAGTTAGTGTGTGCAATGCTCTTGATTGTCTCATCATCCATCAAAGCCGCTTAAACGATTTGCCTACGCTTTGCGCTCAATTAGCTTCAAAAGAGGTTATTGTATATGCTGACGACAAAGCTTATGATGCACTTCAGCGCGACTATCCCGCTCACTTACTTGAAAAAGCTACAGACGAACATTTTGGCACAGAGTTTCTGGATTACAAAATGAGCATTCGGACTGTTGAAAACATTGACGCAGCCTTAGAACATATCGCCACTTATAGTTCCCGCCATAGCGAATGCATCATTAGCGAGGATACCGACGCCGTTAAGAAGTTCCAACTCAACGTAGATGCAGCATGCGTATATGCCAATGTTTCCACAGCATTCACGGACGGGGCGCAGTTTGGTTTCGGTGCCGAAATCGGAATCTCTACTCAAAAACTACATGCTCGAGGTCCGATGGCATTGGCAGAACTCACGACATATAAATATATTATCGAAGGAACAGGGCAAACAAGATGGTAAATTCAAGCCCCCGAATCCTCCAAACAGAAAACAAGCAGACGTGACTACATTGATTATCACGTCTGCTTGTTTGGTTTTAAGGCTCAAATGCTTACATTATTTTGAAATATCTTGCTTCCACACGCCGTCAACAAGCACCATCTTAAAGGAATTGTTGTCCTTCGAACCATCGCCATAAACGATTTCGTATTCCACCTTTGCACTCTGTCCGTCTTCGGCGATTTGCTCACTGATTAACGAATACGAAGCAATACCTCCCTTCTTTTCGTACATCTTATCGCCTTTACCCTGAAGCATTTCAAGAAGTTGCTGCTTCGTAGCGGCTTCCTTCTCCGGAGTATCTGCCTTTACATTAATCGTTTCAACAAAAGCGGCATAGTCCTTGTCCTTAAGATAATCAATACACTTAGCAGCCTCGCCCGAAGGTGATGAACCACTGCAAGCAACAAATGCGAAAGAAACACACAAGCAAATAATTGCAAAAAATAACTTTTTCATAATGAATAAATATTAATGGTTAATGAAATATGCTAAAATTCAAAAATTGTAATCAGTTTTCTGTTCATGTAAATATCCGACGGCATTATGACTTCTCTATGAAGACTTGGCAAATTAATCTTTGTTGCTCGCCCTTCCGAAAGATTCACACCGATATTCGAAAACGTAAGTTGTAATAATTCTGTGCAATACAATTTAACGGTGTCCGCACTATCGTATTCATGGTCAAACTCCACTCCCTGCTCCACCTTCATTAATGCCAACCGACTCAAAGTCCTCTTTTGCACTGAATCGAGCGGATATCGTAGAATTTCACCGCAAATCGCATTGTCGGGAGCAAAGAAATCCTCCAAACGCTCCGCTCTCACAATATCCGTACCTGCCTGCGATGGATGCGCACCGGGAACTGCATGCACTACGACCAATCCTGAATCACTCTGAACAACCACGCCAACATGCGAATACGTCCCCTGAGCATCAGCATGAATCACCAACTCGCTCGTCAATCCCTCACCTCTTCGAAAAGCAATATCTCCCTCGCCTATCACATGCTTGGGAATAACTACGGCTTTGCGCTCTTCCCTACTGCTACATTGCGACAACATCATGCATCCAACAATGACGAAGATTGATTTCAAAAATAGCGAAACATTCAAATTAGAATTGTTCATAACATTACACTTCTCAAGCGCAAATATACTGTATTTTAAGATGGAAAAACAAAATTCGGGAAGAAAAAAATAAAAAAACGTAAAAAAATACAAACAACTCGCATAAAAAAACTTAATAACGCTAAGGTGCTTTCACATAAAACATAGAACAGAAGTGAAATGTTTTAAAGCGCGCACTTAGCGTTATTAAGAATTGAATCATTTGTGGACCAGGAGGGGATTGAACCCTCGTCCAAACGGGGATACCAAAAGCTTTCTACATGCTTATCTCTGCCTTTGTTTTCGAGTCATAGCAAGACCAGAGCCACCAACTATAACCTTATCCTCTAAAAGTTTCGCTCACGGCACGAGGCTACCACGAGCTATTCTTGATATTCCTGCACCTCCGAATCTGAACGCCTCAAGAAGTGGGCAACAGGGAGATGTCTCGTTTCAACACCTTGTGTCGAAATAAAGCTAATCTACTATACTTCGATTAAGCAGCGAGAGCGTAGTTGTTTTCGCCAATTAAATTTTCGAGAGCCGAGATTAAAGTGCCCGCCCACACCCGCACTGCATGCTTACTCTCACCATCTACCCGCTGTCAAATCCAGTCTGGCCCGTGATAAGATGAATGAAAATGCCTCCGTTCTTATCTATAAACCAATAGAAAATACGATAGCTGTGCAAAATTAATAAAAAAAGCAGCTTAAACTTTAGTTTCACATGTAAATTTAGCAATACACTAAAGTTTTTTTAACAGATTCACATATTATAGAGTCGATACATGCTTTTTTTTACTAATTTTGCAATAATTTGCATTTTTGCACGTTATAAACACAAAAAGTAGAACATAAATGACCATTGCAAGCCATGCGCTTGCGACTTAATATGATTACCGAAACGCTTAACCGCAGAAACGAAAAAATACTGATTCCCGTCAACATGAACTTTGGGCAGCTATGCCTTAAGCGCACATTCGACTTCACTTGTGCATTCATCGGAATCATTGTTTGCGCTCCACTTTTTCTGCTCATTTATTTAATATTATTGGCGCAGCGCGATGGAAACCCCATTTTCTCGCAAGAGCGCATCGGCAAAGGAGGAAAACCTTTCTACATCTACAAATTTCGCTCCATGCGCACGGATGCTGAAAACGGAACTCCACTGCTGGCACAAAAGCAGGACAACCGCCTGACTCCATTCGGACGCTTCCTGCGCAACCACCACCTCGACGAACTTCCGCAACTCTGGAACGTGCTCAAAGGCGATATGTCGTTTGTAGGCTACCGCCCCGAGCGCCAATACTTCATCAATCAAATCCTTGAACACGACGCTCGCTACGTGTATCTCTACCAAATGCGCCCCGGCATCACGTCCGAAGCCACCATCTACAACGGCTACACCGACACGATGGACAAAATGCTCGAACGCCTGTCAATGGACCTTCATTATCTGAAGACCGCATCACTCACCGGCGACCTCATCATCATCCTCAAAACTTTCGGCATCGTAGCAAAGGGAGATTAACTCCACCCCTTTAAGCGACAAGCCATCGGCATAAACGTCCCCAAGAACGCTGCAAGCAAGCAACTTCTTGGGGACGTTTGTTTTCACATCAACGATTCGGAAAGCCGGCATTCGCGCTTTCGGAAACAAATCAGCCATCTTGCATACAAATACAGAGCCGCCCGAAACGCCATTTCCACGTGGCGAAGCACTTTCGGGGGTCCCGAAACACCATTTCCACGCGGCGAAGCACTTTCGGGGGTCCCGAAACACCATTTCCAAGCGGCGAAGCACTTTCGGGGGTCCCGAAACGCCATTTCCAAACGGCGAAGCACTTTCGGGGGTCCCGAAACGCCATTTCCACGCGGCGAAGCACTTTCGGGAGTCCCGAAACAGCATTTCCACGCGGCGAAGCACTTTCGGGGGGCCCGAAACACCATTTCCAAGCGGCGAAGCACTTTCGGGGGTCCCGAAACGCCATTTCCACGTGGCGGAGCACTTTCGGGAGTCCCGAAACAGCATTTCCAAGCGGCGAAGCACTTTCGGAAAGAGTTAAAACCTTTTAAATTCGGAGGGAAAAGCTACTCTTCGCGCAAAATTTTAAAAGCATTTCGGATTTTGAACGACTTGAGTACAAAAAAATACACAGCCACCCACGTCGCAGTCTTCACCACAATCAGCCCAACACTTTCCCATCTGTTGTGAAAACCCATCCAGGGATGGAAAAGCTCGAACAACAGATTGCAGAGCAACAAACTGACCATTGCTCCGACCGTGGGCAAAAAGAAGCGTTGGAAGATTTCGCCACCCTTGATGCGCACAACGTGGTCGTAGTAGTAAACATACAGCAGCACAACCACAATCAGGATGTACACATAATAGCTCGCAACAGCCGCACCTACTCCAAAGCGCTCCAAACACACTACGTTCACCGGAATCGACAACACGCAAGCGACGAGCGTCGTCAGTATCAGCGGCATCGTGCGCCCATGGGCAAGCACAATGGCATTGCCGGGCGTAGTATGAATCTGAAGAATGATTGCCGGAATCCACACTGCAAGCCAGTAAGCGAGCGTATCCTCCTCGCTACCCAAATATGCATACATCAGCTCGGGCGCGCAAAGAAAAATGGCTCCCCCAATCATGCAAGCCAGGACACTCGTACGCAGCGTCCACACATTGGCATAATTCTGCACAGCCTGCATGTCGGCATGCGACATCATTGCGGAAATCTTTGGCAAAAAAATGCTTGCATACATGCCACAGAGCACTATCAAAAAGTTGGGAATCAACTCCACAATGCGATAGTCGGCCACCATCATTGCACCATTTTCGGCAAACATGCCCAACAGCAACGGGCGCGACTGAACAGATATTATCTGTAACAACGACAATGCGAAAATCGACAAACTGAAACCAAAAACCACCTTGAAGTCGGACAAATACAAGGCGGGCTTAAAATTGAGCAACATTGCATCGCGCCTGCATCGAAGCGCATAAGGCACAAGCGCCATTGCCACCAACAATGTAAAAAGGAAAAAATAAGTAGTGATGGACATATCCACCCAAGCGATGCTCAACAACAAACAAATCTTAAGCACAGCCTGCAGTGTCTGTACCTTCATGGCATAGCCCAACTGCTCGTTTGCAACAAGTAGCTGATAGAACACATTGCCCAACCAATTCATCACACTCAATCCGGCGAGCACCAACATAAACGTGGTCAGCAACTCCACCTGCTGCTCAGAAATGGCAAAATATTGAGCGCCAAACAGCGCAATGGCCATCAACAATAAAACGTTGACCACAGACACCAACAGATAAAACGAGATATTCGTGCGCGCCACTCGCTCAATACGCTTCAAATCGCCCTCAGCACGCCATTGCGCATAAAATTTCACCGCTCCGACGTTCAGCCCCATGTCGAGCACATACATACAGGCGTTGCAGGCAATGGCAATAGAAAGCACTCCATACTGCTCCTTACCATAATGCGCCATCAGCACCGGTATCGAGAGGAAACTCAGCACGGCATTCAAAATTTTGGACACAGTGGTCCAAAAAAAAGAGGTGAAGTAGTAATTTGAATGGAGTTTCATGCAATATTGAGCAACAACCGTACATCCGACGCACCTCGCGGGCTTTATTTATGGCGCTGAACGAATTGTTTGAGTTTAGGAAATAATCGGAGAACAGGATAATAGATAGGAGCCTTGATGCCATTCACTCTGAAGGCATGACGACACTGCACGATGCCATGCAGAATACTCTGGATGTTGCGACTCGTAGCTCCGCCAATGCGCATGCGCACCAGGACTTTATCAATATGCTTGGTGCGCAATTTGTTGACTTCGATAAAACGAAGCATCAACTCAAAGTCCGCAGAAAGCGGCAGGTCGAGGCGGAAACCTCCCAAGCGATGATAGCACTCGCGACGCGCATAGAAGGTGGGATGTGCGGGATGCCAGCCGAGTTTGAAGGCTCCGGTGGTATATTCAGAGGTTGTCCAGTAACGCACAACGCGGTCCGTGTTTTCAGCCCCTACGTAATAGAGGTTGGCATGCACCCCGTCGAGGAGCTCATCGTTCTGAAACTCGCGCACTATGGTCGAAATGGCATCGTTGCAGGCAAAGAAATCGTCCGAATTGATGTAACCGACGATGTCGCCCGTGGCATGCTGCCAACCTTTGTTCATGGCGTCGTAAAGTCCGCGGTCGGGTTCGGAAACGACTTTCGACACAAAATTCTTGTACTTATCCACTATCGCCAAAGTGCCGTCCTTGCTCTTGCCGTCGATGATGATGTACTCAATGTTGGGATAATCCTGCGCCATTACGCTTTGGATGGTGTCCTCCAAAGTGCGCTCGCTATTATATGTAATGGTGATAATACTTACTTTCATACTTCGTGTGTCAGTTCAAAAAAAACGTTCGCTAAAATTTGCGAAACACAAGCCTGCGCTCGTTCGAAACCAAAATCATGCGCTTACTGTTCAGCTGCTCTATGCTGAAGCTGTCCGCATTGCCCATGATGCCGTAGCGGTGCATGAGGGGCGTTGTAGGGTCGGTGAGCAAACTGTCTCGGTTGTCGAAGTGCACGTACACCTCGCTGACATTAAGACTCGTGCCTGTTTTGCTGAATCTGCAATATGCACGATAGGTTTGTTCGCCCGTCAGCTCATTGCGATACAACACGTCGGTCACAGAATAAATCTGCAACAAATTGAGCTGAAAACTCCAATAGAATTGCTTTGCCCTTACGTCCTGTGGCTCAGCTGCGCCGTCGGTCAAATCGGTCATTTCCTGCAAGTGCCACATTCCGTCTAAATCACCATTTTCGGGCATCTTGTCGCACGCCGTGAGCATGCCAAGAAGGAGTCCGAAGAGGTATATAAATCTTAACATCTGCTATATCGTTCGTAAAAAATTATTTTCTGAAAAAAAGTCCACGTTTGCTCAACGTCAGCATCACGCCGCGGTTGCAGCCCAACTGTTGGCCCTCGTCGAAAGCAAACGCGAGGGAAGCACTCAGCCCCGTTTCGCGCAACTTTGCAGCATGCGAAAAGTCGTAAGCTAATTCGCACAAACCGCTCGTAGCATACTTACGATTCAGATAAGGCGAACCGTAGGTACCCAAATGTTCGGCATAGCTCAGCATCAAGCGGTAGTCCAACCCGCGAGCAAGTTGTCCCTCAAGCCCTACATGATGCGCCGTGAAGCGATTGCTGTTGAAGCTAATCTTACCATCAGAGTAGTAGAGCGGCGATGTATAAAGCGGATTGCCAATAGCTTGCCCCCAATGTTGCCATCCGGGGTAAAGGTTGTGATTGTAATAATTGTCGCAACCGCTTATCTGGTCGCGAATCTGAGCCGTGTGGTCGTGGTAAACAGGTCCGCCTTGATAGGTTGTTCGCAGATATTCGTAAACAAAACTCTTGAGCCACTTGTTACGAGGCAACGACAACTCTATCCCCACCATTCCGTCCAACCAGCCATACTGGAAGAACATCATCGAATGGTCCTCAAAGTAATGGTCGTAATATGCTCGGACAGCCCAATCCTTGGCTTGATACTTGAGCGAGAAGAGCCAACTGCCCACCGTGTTGCCCGCAGCATTAAGGTAGTTACCGTCGGTTTCGTCTTCGCCCATCCCTGCTATGACGTGGATAAAATCCTTTATGTCCGAGCCCATCTCCAGTTTGTCGCCAAATCGCCCGATGCGGCTCCAGGGATTATAAATTGTGCCACCAAACTGAGTAGCCATCTCAAGGCCGCCTTCAAAAACAAGCGGAAAACTTTCAGCATCGCCCAAGCGGACGTATCCGGCCTTCGTGTGAAGCATAGCGCCCTTGGCATAGCGCTCGTCCTTCATCACATAGCGCGACTGCCAGTCGCCGTCCATCATCAATCCATAGCCAAAACGCGCCTTGACGGCTAACCAAGGTATGGCATCGCCCGCTATTTGCCAATATTCAGGAATCTCAATGCTCACTAAGGGCACAGGGCGCGCATTGATGCCAAAGGTCTGGCTACCGCTGCTCAGGGCATTGTGCTTCAGCTGCATGGGGCGCTCCTTAGCGCCTACTGATAGTCGGAATTGCTTATAATCTATGTCGGCATAGAGTTGCTGAATCAGAAAGTGTGAGCGCTGCTTGCCGGTCGTTGCGCTCTGCGTGTAATAATTAATGGGAACTACGACATCCGCCCCACAGCCAACGCGCCAATCGCTGCTGCCTAATGCCAGCGCTCCGCTCTCCAGGCCTAAACGCAAATAGCCCGAAGCGTCGTGAAGTGACGACAAGCCATGACGATTGCTCACCAACCAGAGCGGAGCCACGCCCTTGGTCGCAGCAGTAGCTACCGTCTCCACACGATAGCGCAGCGAATCCTGCCACAATGCAGTCTGAGCACTCGCACCTATCATGTGTAGCGCAAAGAGTAAGGCTACTATTTTTATGATTAAAAACTTATTCACAATACTATCTACTTTCTTAATAACACCCTGTCGCCAACGCGTGGCACATAGTCATCCGAAAAATCATTAATGCGGTACAACGTCTTCAGCCGTACGCCGTAAAGTTGTGCCACCGTATGCAAAGACTGCCCCGCAGCTATCTCATGATAATGATGCTTCAAGGGTTTTGCTGCCTTGCGCTGTTTCTTAGTAATATAAACTCTATCGCCGGACTTGAAGCTATGGTGCTTGCTTACTTCATTGTACTTGCGGAGTTTTCGCTTGCTCACCTTCAGCGCCTTCGAAAGCGACTTGATATTATCACCAGCCTTGGCCTCAACATAATAGCTGTCGTTACACATCAGCAAGCGATAGCCGGCACGTTCGAGCGCAAGGAGTTTGCGGCTTCCGCCCTTGTCATAACGATAAAGTTCGAAGCGCTCAATCAGGTCAATCAACTGATGGGCATAGCGCGGATTCGTGGCATAACCTGCACGCTTCAATCCGTGGGCCCAACCCTTGTAGTCGTCTGCGTCGAGCTCGAAGAGAAATGCATAGCGGGCGCCGTTGCGCAAGAACTTGGAGTGGTCCTCGTACGAATGCTTAGCAGACTTATACTTCCTGAACTTCTCATTGCGCGCATCATCGTCGTGCTTCACGTAAGGACCGTTCCACGAAGTGCCCACCTTGATGCCAAAATGATTGTTGGCCTTGCGAGCAAGCGTGCTCTGCCCTGCCCCACTCTCCAGCAAACCTTGCGCAAGCGTAATGCTGGCAGGAATGCCATAGCGCTTCATCTGCTCTATAGCCATTTCCTTGTACTCATCTATATAGCGCACATAATGGCTCTGAGCAACAACGCTGCACCACGCCGCACATACCATCAACACAAGCACGCAGGCACGCAGGCACATTGCACGCAGACAACGCACAAACGGCTCGCTCAGCGCCACAATCGTATGTCGATGATTACAGATTTGCATAACTCTTGAAATAACAATTTGTCCCAGAAATGGGCATAAACCTTGCAAATGTAATAAAAAAATAAAATTTAACAAAGCGCGATTGCTACGAATATTTCACCCTGCAACGGATTTACCCTTAGCAGCACGAATTTCTGCGCTAAAACACCCAGTCGAAAATGTAACAAATTCTTACCTTTTTCACCACTATTTGAGCTATAAAAACGCAGCGATTTTCAAGAAGATTCGTACCATTTTTCTCGTCAATCCGAGCTAAAATTTCAGACTGTTCGGGATAAAAATTTCAGCAAAAAATGTTCATAAAGGAGGTATTTTTGTTCAATTTTACGGATTCGTCATTTTTGCATAAAAACACGCAGAAATACTCCTCAAATCAGAGCAAAAATTCACAACATCGGACCTTGTTAAAACAACATCGGAGGTAATTTTAACAACATCGGACCTTGTTTTAACAACATCAAAGGTTGTTTTTGCCATTTTTAGGGTCAAAAAAAGGGAAAACCGAGCGGTTCTCCCTTTCTGTAGTACAAAGATACAACATTTCCGAGCGAAATCCAAATTTCGCAAATTCGCCCCCACCCGAACGCGCTTGTTTTACCCTCGATTTTGCAATCCGGCACCCCGAAAAACGAGCATTTTGTGCAAAAATAGGAGTTCGCGAAACAAAACGGCGCGCTACTGAAAAAATCCCGTTTCCGAGGAATCAGAAAAACCGATTTTTTATCAAACACGAACACAAAATTTCCTCCATTTTTTGCATCACGCCAACGCGCTGTAATTTTAAAATTTCCGACAAAAGTTTTTCCTTCGCACAAATACGCGAACCACAGCAAGCCAAACGACGCAACAACGCAAAACGTAATACATTCTTAAATCCGACCCGAAACATACCAACAAATCCACCGAAAAATAGAAATCACTCTGCAAACTATGCTAAGCAAAACTCAAATCCTCGGCAAACGAAATATTATATTTTGTTAAATAAGACGCATTTACCGTAGATTTAGACAAAAACTATTTTTAATTAATCAGTTTTAACTCGTAAATTTGCATGCGGAAATCGAACCACATCCTCGGTCCGAAAAAAACACTAAAAATATTAAACTCAAATAATTTATTAACAACAATGAAAAGTAGATTCATTCTTTTCGCCCTCGGTTGCATGGCCCTCATAAGCTGTGGCAAGCAACAGGGTATGCCTGCAGCAGACAACAAGTTTGTTGTAGAAACTGTGCAAACACAAGAAGTTGACCTCACAACGTCGTATCCCGCAAGCATCAAGTCGCAGCAGGATATCGCCATCCACCCCAAAGTGAGCGGTCACATCGTTAAAGTATTCGTTAACGAAGGCGAAGAAGTGAGAGCAGGCCAGGCCCTCTTCATGATCGACCCCGTTCAATACCAAGCAGCAGCGAACGCAGCCGAAGCTCAGGTGAAAGTAATGACTGCAAACGTTGAAACTCAGAAGCTCAACGTGGAAAACAAAAAGATGCTCCACGCCAAAGGCATTATCTCAGACTTCGACATGAAGAGCGCCACAAACCAGCTCGCAAGCCTCGAAGCTCAGCTCGCAGCAGCCAAAGCACAGTGGACTAACGCTAAAGACATGCTTTCGTTCTGCACCGTAACGAGCCCCACGAACGGTGTTGTTGGCGAAATCAACTACCGCCAGGGTACACTCGCTTCGCCCCAGATGAGCAAGCCTTTGACAAACATCTCTAACCTCGAAAAGATGTACGTTTACTTCTCAATGAGCGAAAAACAAGTGTTGGGTCTCGGTGGTCAGAAGGCTGCATTGGCTTCGTTCCCCGCTGTAAGCCTTCGCCTCACCAACGGAATGCTCTACAACGAAACAGGTAAGGTAGCAGCAATCAGCGGTGTCATCGATGCCAACACAGGTTCTGTTCAGGTACGCGCCGACTTTGCTAACCCCGAACGCATGCTCCGCAGCGGTGGTACAGGTTCGATTGAAGTGCCCACACGCGACTCTGCAGCAATCTTGGTCCCCCAATTTGCTGTAATCGAGGTGCAGGAAAAGAAGTTTGTCTATACAGTAGGCTCTGACAACAAGGTGAAATATACCGAAATCACAGTGCTCACTCAAAACGACGGACAGAACTACATCGTTAAGACCGGCGTTAGCGCAGGCGAAAGAATTGTTGTTGAAGGAGTAGCACGCTTGAAGGACGGCATGGAAATCACTCCCATCACAGCAGCCGAACGTGCAGCTATCGAACAAAAGTCGCAGCAGCACATGGCTGACAAAAAGCTCCCTAACCAAGAATAAAACAAGAGGGAAGAAAGGATTTTCAAGCAGGTTGAACGCAAGAATACGGCTTCGACCTCAGGCAGGGAAAACAGATGAAGCAGCACTCAGCTTAAGCCTCCATCCCCCTTACCCCATCCTCAAAACCTCGCAACCTCATAACATATAAAATAATGAGACTTGATTCATTCATAAACCGTCCGGTGCTTTCTACGGTAATCTCTATCGTAATTGTCATCTTGGGTGTGATTGGTTTGACCTCCCTTCCCATCACGCAATATCCCGACATCGCACCGCCTACCATCAGTGTGCGCACCACTTATCAAGGTGCCAACGCTCAGACTGTGCTTAACTCCGTGATTATCCCGCTTGAAGAACAAATCAATGGTGTGGAAAACATGGACTACATGTCGTCGAGCGCAACAAATACGGGTTCAGCTACCATTACCGTGACCTTCAAGCAGGGCACAAACCCCGACATGGCTGCGGTCAACGTTCAGAACCGCGTTTCAAAGGCTCAGGGTTTCCTTCCCGCCGAAGTAACGCGAGTAGGTATCACGACACAGAAGCAGCAAAGCTCAATGCTCCTCGTTTTCTCGCTGGTTGACGTAGAAGACCGCTACGACTTTGCTTTCCTCGAAAACTACGCAAAAATCAACGTGCTTCCCCAAATCCAGCGTGTGCAGGGTGTGGGCGATGCCATGGTGATGGGTGCCGACTACTCAATGCGTATTTGGCTCGACCCCGAAAAGATGGCTGAATATGGTTTCGTACCTACTGACATCTCAGGCATCCTTGCCGAACAAAACATTGAAGCTGCGCCCGGTACGATTGGCGAACGCGAAAACAACACATACCAGTACACCCTCCGTTATCGCGGCCGCCTTACAGAAGCTGAGCAGTTCGAAAACATCGTGCTTCGCTCAACAGCCGATGGCGGTGTCATTCGCTTGGGCGACGTTGCGCGCATCGAACTCGGACGTATGACCTACGGCTTTATGGGTAAGGTGAACGGCCACCAAGCTGTAACCTCAATCATCTTCCAGACAGCCGGTTCAAACGCCACTCAGATTATCCAGGACATCGAAAAATTGCTCGAAGAAACAGGCAAATCGCTCCCTCCCGGACTTGAATTTGTGATTTCACAAAATGCCAACGACTTCCTCTTCGCTTCTATCCACGAAGTGGTGAAGACGCTCATCGAAGCATTCGTACTCGTGTTCCTCGTGGTATATATCTTCCTCCAGGATTTGCGCTCTACGATTATCCCTGCGATTGCAATCCCCGTAGCCTTGATTGGTACGTTCTTTGCCATCAACATGATTGGTTTCTCAATCAACTTGCTCACACTGTCCGCCTTAGTGCTGGCCATTGCCATCGTAGTCGATGACGCCATCGTGGTCGTTGAAGGCGTACACGCCAAGCTCGATATGGGCTACAGCTCTGCTCGCAAGGCTTCAATCGATGCCATGAGCGAATTGGGCGGTGCTATCGTTTCAATTACGCTCGTAATGATGGCGGTGTTTATCCCCGTTAGCTTCATGGGCGGTACGTCGGGTATCTTCTACCGTCAGTTTGGTATCACCATGGCACTCGCTATCGGTTTCTCTGCGCTCAACGCCTTGACACTCTCGCCCGCCCTCTGCGCCATCATGCTCAAGGGACATGACGAACATGGCAACGAACTTTCAACAAAAGAAAAGTTGAACATCGCAATGGACGTTGCCAAGACCGAAATGAAGGGCAAGTTCACAGGCATCGAACGCATCCTTAGCCCCAAGTTGACCTATCTCCTCGTAATCATTGCCGTATTGGGCATGATTTTCGGTGGCTTCACCTCGGGTTGGGGCATCGCACTCCTCTTCACGATCATCGCTATCGTCGGTTTCAAGGGATTAACAACCAATCGTTTCCACAACAGCTTCAACGAAAGCTTTGAAAACCTGATTAAGAAGTACCGCAACGGGGTGATTGTCTTCATCAAGAAGCCCGTACTGACGATTATCTTCGTTATCCTCAGCTTTGTGGGCTTGATTGCAGCCATGAACCTCACACCTACAGGTATGGTGCCCACAGAAGACACCGGTTCTATCATGGGTGCAGTAACAATGCCTCCCGGTACATCACAAGACAAGACGGAAGAAACACTTCAGCGCGTAAACGACTTGATTCTGAGTTCTCCTCTCGTACATAGCTCAACAATGATTTCGGGTTACTCATTCGTAGGTGGTCAAGGTGCGTCGTACGGTTCGTTTATCGTGAAGCTCAAGCCTTGGGAACAACGTAACTCGCTCACAGAAAGTGCTACCGTAGTGTTCGCCAACCTCTATCTCGAAAGCCAGAAGATATTTAAGAACGCACAAGTACTCTTCTTCCAGCCTCCTATGGTTCCCGGTTATGGTGCAACAAACGGTTTCGTAATCAACCTGCAGGACCGCACCGGTGGCGAATTGCTCCGCTTCCAGGAAGTTGCTGAAAACTATATCGCCGCGCTGAACAAGCGTCCCGAAATCGGTTCGGCTCAAACTTCGTTCAACACTAAGTTCCCCGAATACATCATTGACATCGACGCTGCTAAATGTAAGCGTGCCGGACTTTCACAAACCGACATTCTCTACACGCTTCAGGGCTACTACGGCGGTCTTTACTCAAGTAACTTCAACCGTTTCGGTAAGCTCTACCGCGTAATGATTCAGGGCGAACAGGCCGACCGCGCAAACATCGAATCGCTCAACAAGATTAAGGTGCGCAATGCGAAGGGCGAAATGGCTCCTATCTCAGAATTCGTAACGCTTACGCCAAGTATGGGTCCCGACGTGGTCAATCGCTTCAACATGTACACATCTATCACTGTTAACGGTTCGCCCGCCGACGGGTTTACTTCAGGTCAGGCAATTCAGGCAATTCAAGAAGTAGCCGACGAAATGTTGCCCGAAGGTTATTCATTCGAATTCTCTGGTCAGACACGCGAAGAAGCAGCTTCGAGCGGCAGCACTACAGCTATCGTATTCGTACTTTGCTTCGTGTTCATCTACCTCTTGCTTGCTGCTCAGTACGAAAGCTACATGCTTCCCTTCGCTGTATTGCTCTCTGTGCCCTTCGGCTTGATGGGTTGCTTCGTGTTCCTCCACCTCATGGGACTCATTCCTATCTTCTCCGCAGCCGAAAACAATATCTACGTACAGATTGCCATGATCATGCTCATCGGTTTGTTGGCAAAGAACGCCATCCTTATCGTTGAATTTGCCCTCGACCGTCGCAAAATGGGTATGAGCATCACTTATGCAGCCGTACTCGGTGCAGCCGCACGTCTTCGCCCCATCTTGATGACTTCTATTGCAATGATCGTAGGTTTGCTCCCCTTGATGTTTGCCTTCGGTGTAGGTGCTAATGGTAACCGCGCACTTGGTTCTTCTGCAATTGGCGGTATGCTCATCGGTATGATTTTCCAGATTTTCATCGTGCCCGCATTGTTTGTAATCTTCCAGGCTATCCAGGAACGCATCAAGCCTATGGTTTGGGAAGACATTGACAACACTGACGCTAAAGCCGATTTGGAACAATATTCTATAGAGTAAGCCCCGACGAGGATAAGCCCCCGTTACACGGCACAACAAAAAAAGCAGCGTGGACAAGCTCCACACTACGAGCCGACGCCACGCTGCTTTAAAAATCAAATCCTCGCAAACGCTCAATATAATACACGATATGAAAAAATTCATCCTACCTATAATAAGCACCGCACTCCTCGCAAGCTGTAATCTTTACAAGAACTACGAACGTCCGGAAATTATAGACGAAACAGTCAGCGGCATCTATCGCGACACGGCTTCAACCGGCGGCATTCTTGCCGAAGCCGACACAACAAACTTTGGCAACACACCCTGGCGCGAAGTATTTACAGATGCCAAACTCCAGAGCCTCATCGAAAAAGCGCTCCACAACTTCGATATGAAGAAGGCCGACCTCAACATCGAAAAAGCAAAGGCAGGTCTTTCGGTTGCTAAGTTGGCTTACATCCCCTCACTCGTATTTGCACCATCGGGCGAACTTACTTCGTTCGACCACGCAAAGGCTGTGCAAACCTACACATTGCCTATCTCAGCATCATGGGAAATTGGCTCTTGGGGTTCGTTGCACAACACACACAAATGGGCTAAGCAATCACTAATTCTTGCTAATGCGGCTAAGCAAGCCACACAAACAGCAATGATTGCAGCCGTTGCCAACATGTACTTCACGCTCCAGATGCTCGATGAGCAATTACTCACAACTACGGCAACGACAGAGATTTGGAAAAAGAACGTTGAAACAATGGAGGCAATGTACGAAGCAGGCTATACGACCAATGCTGCCGTAGCACAAGCTAAGGCAAACTATCACAACCTGCTTGCTACCATCCCCACGCTCAACCACAGCATTCGTAAGACAGAGAATGCGCTCTGCACATTGCTCAATCAAGCACCACAAGCCATCGACCGCAACCGCTTCGACGCTACTGCAATGCCCGAAAGCATGTCGGCAGGCGTACCCATGCAGTTGCTTTCAAATCGCCCCGACGTGAAGATTGCAGAACTCAACCTCGCCATGGCTTTCTACGACGTAAACACAGCGCGCGCACAGTTCTACCCCAACATCAAAATTTCGGGTGTTGCAGGTTGGACAAATAACATGGGAGCCATTGTGAATCCCGGAAAGCTGCTCCTCAATGCAGCAGCAAGCCTGGCACAGCCCATCTTCATGAACGGACGCCTCAAGGCAAACCTCAAGGTAGAAAAGCTCGACTACGAAGCAGCTTCATACGACTTCCAGAAGGCTGTACTCACTGCTGGCGAAGAAGTAAGCAATGCCCTTTCGGCTTATCAAACGGCTCAACTTCAGTCGCAGCAACGCCAACAGCAAGTGGAACTCCTCACAGCTGCTGCCGAAGAAACCCAACTGCTCTTTACGCACGGCAACGGAACAAGCTACCTTGAAACGCTCACTGCACAGCAGAGCCTGCTCTCGGCGCAGATGAACCTCATCACTGATAAGTACAACCAACTCGTGGCTGGCATCGACCTTTACAAGGCGCTCGGTGGCGGACGTGAATAAACAAACATCTCAAGTTATGATTAGTCCATTAGCATACGTTGACCCAACCGCAAAGATTGGCAACAATGTTGAAATCAAGCCATTTGCTTACATCGAAGCTGGAGTTGAAATTGGCGACAACTGCGTCATCATGCCCCACGCCTCTATCCTTGAAGGCACTAAGATGGGCAAGAACAACATCATCTATCAAAACGCTGTCATTGGCGCTACGCCCCAGGATTTCCACTATAAGGAAGGACATCCCCACAAAGTTGAAATTGGCGACGACAACCGTATCCGCGAAAACGTTGTAATTGCAGGCTCATCGTACGACGATGGAGCGACAAAGATTGGCAACGGAAACTTCCTCATGGATAAAGTGCACATCTGCCACGACGTTGTTATCCACAACAAGTGTGTGCTCGGCATCGGCGTAAACGTAGCCGGCGAATGCGAAATCGACGATTGCTCTATCCAGAGTTCATACGTTCAGTTGCAGCAGCACGTTCACGTAGGTCGCTACTCACTCATACAAAACGGATGCCGCGTACAAAAGGACGTACCGCCCTACGTCATCCTCGGTGGCAACCCCGCAGCCTACCATGGAGTAAACGCATTTGTGCTGAAACACGAAGGAGTGGAAGAACGCATCCTGCGCCACATCGCAAACACCTATCGACTCATCTACACTGGTAACTTCAGCCTTGAAGATGCAGTAATCAAAGTACGCGAACAAATCCCCATGAGTTCCGAAATCGAAAACATCATGTCGTTCATTCAGAACTCTAAATACGGCATTGTTCGCCACATGAAGGAAGAATAATCAATATTCACACCCTTAATTTAACAAGAGGATGGGTCGCTCAAAATGTGTAGCGCCCCATCCTCTTTATTCATGCCAATAACAAACTATAAACAAAGCGATTATTTTGGACTACAAACACGTTGAAAGTACAAATTACGGCGTAAATCGGTTACAGCAAACTATCAACAAGCTTGTCACAAGCCATTTTTGAGTGCAGAAATATGTCGGCGACTAAATCGCGAGTCATTTTTAAGTACAGAAATGTGTCGGCAACAGAATCGAGAGTCATTTTTGAGTGCAAAATGTGTCGGCAACAGAATCGATAGTCATTTTCGAGTGCAGAAATGTGTCAGCAACAGAATCAATAGTCATTTTTGAGTGCAGAAATGTGTCGGCAACAGAATCGATAGTCATTTTCGAGTGCAGAAATGTGTCAGCAACAGAATCAAGAGTCATTTTCGAGTGCAGAAATATGTCGGCAAATAAATCGGCACTATTTTTGTTGAAGAAAAACGAGGCGACAGAACATGTTCTGCCGCCTCGTTATTGCGTTTAAAGAAAAATTATTCCCATGAATGATTCCAGCCTTCTTCGCGGCTATTGCTCATCACAGCATCGTCGTTAGTTACTTGATTTGAAATCCTCACTGTAGAAGAAGCAAGCATACCTTCAGTTTGGAATGCCACCACCTTTTGTTCAGGTGCAAAATATTGTTTTTTCATCGTTAAATAAATTTTAAATCATTAATAAATCACCTTCTTACCATTTACGATATAAAGGCCCTTCTTAGGATGAGCTACGCGACGTCCGTGAAAGTCGTAAATCACAGCCGAAGCATCAACACCGGCAGTAGTTACAGTCGTAATGCTTGTTGTTCCGTCTGCATCTACAAAGCGGAGGCGGAGCGCATTTGCCTGTACTTCAGCAGGAAGATTGAGGTACGCCTTGTTGTTGTAAACGTTAAACTCAGATTCTTTCTTATAGAAACCTGCCACACCTTCCATAACTGTAAGCACGTAGTTCACTGAACCATCTTCGGGAAGCGCAACTAATGACGTTGTTTCCGCCTTGTTGTCAGCGCCCTCAAAGCCTATAAACATGTTGCCACTCACCTTCTTTCCGTATGAGATTGAAGGAATAAACTCGTAAGAAGCTTCAGCACCACGAATCACGACTCCCGTATTTGCAGGAACAATGCCTTCGACCTCTGTAAGCACGAGGTCAGCAGTAGCTCCTTCCTCATTTCCCAATTCAGGACGAGTTTTTGCCACATACGCCTTCACACCTTCAGGAATCTGCATCGCTTCAGAAGCGTAGAATGTACCAATTTCGTGCTGACCGATAGTGCTGTTCACGGTGTAGAGACTGTACTTATTGGCAGTAAGGTCTTCCAATGTGTAAGGAATATATACGATGCAATAACCACCAGGTACTTCTTCAAACAAGAACCCTATGCGACCGTCTGCCTGGAGAATCATAGTTGAGTAACAAGCATCTGTGAAACTTACATGCTTACCCACTTGCCAACCTTCAGCAAACGTAGCAGGAGTGTACAGATTTGTACCGTCAGCGTTGTACTCCATTTCCTTGTAGTACACCTTAACATTCGTACGACCGGGACCCGCAGGGATTGACTGCAACATAACATCGCAAATCTGACCATCTTCCTTACGAATAGCCTTTACCTTATAGATTTCGCCGTTCGTACCGTTGCCACTACCATCATAAGCAGATGTACTCTTTACTGCAGAACCCCAACTACCTGTTGTGTATTTTTCTGCATCTGACTTACCTTCGTTATTGAATGTAAAGATGTTGAACCAACGTCCACCAGAAACACGGCTACTGAGGATTACAGAACCATCGGGCAATTCTTCACACTTTGGTTCGTCACCGCCTGATGCAGGACGGTCTGTAAGTGTACCGAGTACGTTCCATGTTTTACCGAAGTCGTCAGAATAGATAACACGGTTACCACCATTGTTCGTCCATATTGCGCAGTAGAGACGATAGTATTCACCCTTCTTCACTACACGACTCTGACAAATCTTACCAGAACCAATAAACATTGAAGGAACTGTGGGAGTATCGCCATCAAGGAAAATAGAATACATATGGTCCGTTACTTCTTCGGGTTGTGTCCACTTCCATGACTCAGTAGTTTCATCGTATGTACCATAGATGCGAGCCACACGGTTAACAGCGGTAGCATCTTTTACTCCAATCTTCGATTTGTCCCAACGACCATTATGGCAAACAGTACGTCCGCACACCATCATTACGAGAATCTTATTGCTTTCGCGGTCTGCAACAATTGCAGGGTCGCCATATCCCGTTTCCATAACATTGGTGTCTCCACCCTTACCATCAGCAAGCATTAACTCATTGCCCCATGTCTGTCCATTATCTGTAGAGATACGGCATACGATATCTACTTCACCATAACCAATATCACTACCGCAAGGACGGTGGTCACAAATTGCAAAGATATGACCATTGGGAGCTGTTGCAATAGCAGGAATATGATAGGGATGACCTGTTGCACTGGGTGAGTAGAAAAGCGTCTTTTCCTCGTTAGCAACAAATATTGCTTCGAGTTCAAGATTACTTTCTAACGTTACATTTTCGTATGTTTCCTCAAAACCGTTGAATGTATAACCACGATAAGGCAGACAGCTAAGCGTGAAGGGTTCATCCTCAGGAAGGTAAGACTTATCAATAGTTGTATTGCCCGTAATCGTTGTCGTTGAAGTAAGTCCTCCTGCATTCAAAATCAAGCGAGCTACACCATGGCGTGCATCCCATGCTTCACCTTCAACCGTAACATTAACACTAATTGACTTTGTAGCATCAATGAGTGTGGGTGTCCAATAACTTCCCTTATCTTCTTTGCCCGTTGTGAAAAGTTTAAGATAACCTCCGTCGCCACCATACATATTGATAGCCCATTCAGAAGCATTTTCCTTTACAGTAGGAACCAAAGCAATACCGTAGTGTCCCATCTTCAACTTCCAAGTACCCTTGTTGGTTGTCATCTTTGATTCCACATTCTGCGCATAAGAAGCATCAGCAGCGAGAGGTACGTTAAGCGCATAGGTTTCACCCGCAGCCTTGTTGTAAAGTACGAATGATTCGGCAGTACCTACGAGACACCACAACTGATTTTCCGCTGAGAAGTCCATGATAGCAGTTTTACCCTTACGGTCAGCATAACCTCCGTCCACGACTTCAAGACCTGCGCTATAAGCAGTATTTGAACAGTTGGTGAAGCGCACCCACTTTTCACCGTAAGTAGAAGACATGAATGTGGGAGTAAACGTTGCTGTCAAAACTACGTCCTGAGTTGCATTTGCCAAATTAGCAATTTCGAAAGCATTACCTTCCTCATCTACAAAACCAGCAAACTCAAAATGCTTGTTGCCTGAAGAAACTGAAATTGTAGGAGCAACACCATCAGTAAGATTAGTCTTCAATGTTGAAGTATAGGCAGTGCCATCAACAGTCAATGTAGCATTAGCATATACAGGCAAATTGATAGTTAATGACTTAGTGGTCTGCAAACAAAGTTCAAAAACGAAATCTGTAGAATAGTCTGAATTGTTCTTATTGGTTTTATCTTTGGCTTGATTCATGCCACCATTATTCTGTATGCAAAGGAAACGACCCCCGCTTGCATCCACATTGTCCGTCCACAAGGTTGCACGACCAAAATTGATAGCGTTGTCTGTTGCTACCTTGAAGTTATGTGCAGCGTCCTTAAGCGATTTGTGACCAAGCCATTTACCCGCTAAGTTCTTGAAACGATAGTTCTCGCCATATTTCTGACAAACAAAGAGGTATGAATCTACAAGATGCTTGCCTTCTGTCGCTTTTAGTGTTCCATCATTGTTATTCAAGTAAAGAGGTGTGTCATTATCATTGTAGATAAGATAAGTCATACCATCCTGGGGCAACTCAGAGAATTCTTCAAAGCAATAATCACTTGAATAAGTTTCATCGTAGTAACCAGCCTTCTCTGATTGGTCCCAACCTGTAGCATTCTTCACTACAAGTACATTGGAACCCGTTTGATTTGCTGTAAGCGTCACACACCCTTCGTTAACAACTTTATTATTACCTACGGTCTCATCTACAGTCCAAGCCAATGCCGTTGTAGAAAATCCCTGCCATGCGAAATACTTGTTCGTGCCAAGATTCTTGAAGGTTACCATTCCAGGATTGTTGGCATCTTCTTCGCAAAGCCAAATGTAGTTCTTATTGAACTCATCCTTTGTAGCGCTAAAACCTACACTACCGTTGTTATCGTAGAAATACTTGTCACCTTTCTGATGCTTGTTGTAGAAATAATAGTACTTACCTGGCTGGGGTTTGTGAGTGTATTCAACAAAGCAGAAGTCGCTTGAATAGGTAGTAGTGTTATAACCTGCGTTATCTGCTTGGTCAAAGTTTCCAATCATACCGACCAAATACTTTGATTTATCTCCATTTTGGAGTGTCACACAACCATCATTAACAACCTTACCAGTACCCTTCTCTGGACTAACATTCCATCCGTAAGCACTACCTGAAAGCGCCTTCCAAGCAAAATACTTGTTTGTGCTTACATTCTTGAAATTGAGTTTCTCACCATTTGCTTCGCACAACCAAATGTAGGCCTTGTCACCCAGATCACCGCCATGCTCATCTATATCCTCTGCCCCAACCGGCAGGATCTGCGCCCGGAAGAATTTCTGCGGGACAATCTGCTCACCCGGGGCGTGGCTTTCCTCTACGCCATCGACACCAGCACCAACGTCTGTCCCTCCCTCCACGTGGCCTACTCCGTCGGCATCGCCTC
>JAFOWI010000282.1 GCA_017425985.1 Bacteroidaceae bacterium
AGAACGAAGCAGATACGAATGGATACTATTTTTTTCAAATTCTCACTAATTAATTATTGCTTGAGTCTTCGGCTTTTTCGACAGCTTCGTCAAACTCGAAGTAATAGTCAATCAGCATGTTCTTATAATTCTCAGGTGCTTCGTTTTTAAAAGCTCCATTTCTTACTGCATTTAATCTGTTCAAATTCGAATATGATGCTTCTACTGTATTAAAGTAGTCAACGATAGCAGTGTAGAGGCTCAAATAGAAATTGTCGCGATGGGCTTCTACGCGGTCCTCAACTTCGGACTCCACCAAACCTTCGGTGATGACGCTGATGTGGCTCACTTCGCTGTAAAGGCTGTTGTTGCGATAGTTGCGTGCAGTTGCAAGTTTCGCTTGCTTGAGGTCGTTGAACGATTTCCAGCTGAGCGTTGTGGTGTCCAGACTTGCTGTAAGTTTGTGCTGGCTTTCGGCAAAACCACGTGCGTTGCGATAGTATTTATGGAGCTTTTCAACATGCGCTATGCGGTGGTCGGCTATGGCGATGGTGTCGAGGCCTTCCACTTTCTTCACCTTGGGCACATTGTTGTAAATCGTGATGAGCTTCGTGTGATTGAAGGGATTGGTTTTCAGTGCATCATTGTAGTTTGTGCACACTTTGTTGATGGCTGCTTCGCGAATGAGGTTGACGAGCGCTTCGTAGCTTGCCTTTGAGAGCATCTTGTTGTTTTTGTATCTCAACACCTTGTCGCGTTGTTCCTGATGGATGTTTTCGTCCCAGAGCTTCGTGTTGTCCCATTGAAGGAGGAAGTCGCTGCGAATAGTGCTGACATCTACAATATCGGTGGATACGAAATCATCGTCTTCACTGCTTCCGAAGAGTTGTGGCAAGTAGATTGCACCGATAATTGCAACCACTAACGCCAGCAGGATGCCTATGAGTTTAAGAATTTTCATAATGGCGAATGATTTATGATTGTTTCATCAGAAAGGTGAGCGTTGGGAGCAACGCGTTTGCATGCTCCCACGCTTGACCTTTCGGCGCATTGCTTAATAAGTGTAAGTGAAGTCAATCCAGTCGGACTGTACGATTTCTGTGCCCTTGTCGTCGAAGATTGAGATGAAGCACTTCAGGCTGTGAGTACCGCTTCCCATGTGGAGTTCGCTATAGGGGATGAAGATGACCAAGTCAGTATAGTCTGTTGACTTATAAGGGGGCTTGAATTCCTTGGTGCTGCATACCTTGCCGCTCTGAGTCTTGTACTTATTGTTACCATCCTGAAGCGCATAGTTACCGTCAGAAGTGTAGAAATAAGCATTGCATGTACCAGTGCGGTTGAGCATGTTGCGCACGTTGAAGTCAACGAGGATTTCCATACCCTTAGCTCCGTTTGTCGTCACGTTGTGCTTAACAGTGATGTCCTGGATGGTTGCTGAAACGGTGTTCGAAGAAGTAGCTTCCTGACGGATGTCGATGCGCACTTCCTGCCCGCCGGCTTTAATCTTCATGTAGTCGTTGCGAGTGATGCCCGATGTGTTGGCTTCGTACTTCAGGCGGAACGATGTGGCTGTGCGGTCAACAACCGTACACCATGTGGGAATGCCCCAAGTAGCCCATTCCGAAGCGTTCGTACTTACCTGGAACACTTCTGAACCGGCATCGGCATCGTAGGTTCTGGAGATTGCTGATTGCTGGTTTACGGTGAGGTAGTTGGAGCCGCTGTTTGAACTATCAGAGGATGAGCCTTCAACCAATTCTACGAGTTCTGATGCTGCCGACTTGATTTGGTCGAGCAACTTTGTGAATGTAGAGTTAAAGTTCTTAGCATTCGTCAAATACATTTCAGCAATAAACGAATAGTGGTTTGTGAAGGGAACGAGCTTGATGGCCTTGTAGAAACCAATTTCGTTGATGTACTGACTGATGGCTTCCTTCGTGAAGGTTTCGCCATAGTTGAAACCGAGTGACAGGGTCAGATACATTGGGTCGGTATCGTTAGCGTATATGCTGATGAAGTGTTTGCGGTCGTCATATACGAACTTGATGTCGCCATCTTCGTCGATGCTGGGATTGTAGCCGTTGGTTCTAAGATAATTGAAGATATCCTGACGCAATGACATTTGTTCGCTATTGAGGCCGTCAGCGCTCACTGTCAGCACCATTGCAAAAGTGAGCAGAAGGATGGAAAATATCTTTTTCATAATTTTTCTATATGATTTAATTATTGATTCTACAAATGTGTGCTTACATCAATTCTGCTAAGTCCTCTGAGGTCATCTGGATTTGGCGAATGAGTTTGCTAAACACAGCCTTGAATGGCTTTGCCGACTCTATGAACATTTCTGCGCGGTAGGAGTAGCTCGTGTCGAAACACAAGACCTTTGAACCTTTGTTTGAATTGAGTTCGCCAAGCGCATTCATGATTTTCTGCTTAGTAAAGGTTTCGCCATAAGGATGGTTTCTGAAAAGTGCTACGTAGAATGGGTCGGTGTCCTTTTTGGAAACTGAAATGTAGTAAGTTTTTCCTTCTACCTTGAACTTGATGTCGCCATCAGAGTCAATCGTAGGTGCGTAGCCTTCAGATTCAAGAAAACTCTTGATGTCTGTACGAATTTGCATTTGAGCTGCCGACAATTCGGTCTGTGCGAATGCTGTGCCTACAATCATGAGTAAGCAAGCAAGGAGGGTTGTGATTTTTTTCATAATTGCATGAATTATTAAGTAGTTAATTTTCATTCGTTGGTTGAGGGTGAGTCGTTGGTAGTGGATTCTTCCTCAGTAGTTTCGGACGATGCGTCGTCTTTGCCTTCTTCGTCCTTTTTCTTAGCGCTGCGTGTGGCGCTGGCTTTAAGGATTTCTTGCATTTCCTTGATGAAAGTGTTCACCAGGTCGATGAAGGTGGTAAACTCTTCTTCGCCCATGATGATGACCATCGCATTGACCTTCTTTACCAATGTTTGATAGGCATCTTCTGCGAGCAAGCGCTTTTCCTTTACGATGCCCGTAGTGCTGTTGGCATCTTCAAACTGCTTGCTGTCGCGCAGGTTCTGAAACTCAGCCTTTGCTACGACGAGGGCTTCGTACCATGGCATGAAGCCCATGGCCGTGAGTTGTTCCTGTGGCAATGCTTCGATGTCCTGCAACAGGTTGTAAGCCATGGCATACTCTTCGGTATAACCAAAGCGCGTGATGTGGCCATACTTGTCGAACGTTTCCAACAGCTTTTCACCTACTGCAGCAACTTCAGCCGTGGGGTGGTTGGGCATGATGCGCGCAAAGGCATAAGCATTGATATAGAGTTGGTCGAACTTCTTGTCGGCTTCTTCCTGCAGCGCGGTGTAAGAGTTTTTTGCTCCAAGTTCCAAAACTTCGTCGTAAGCGTCGAGCACTTGATTGAATTCTTTTGCAATCGCTGCGCTTGTTTCAGACTTCAAGCAACTGGTAGCTGCTTGACCTACTTTCTGCATAAATCCGAATCCCAGTTCTTTGCGAAGACGTGCGGGATTGAAATCAATAATTTGTTTCATCATTCTTTAAATTTATTATTGGTTAGTAAATTGGTTAATTTTGTTTTTTTCATGAAAATGCAGCCTTAAATGATGTTTTCTTGTTAAAACAGAAGCTCTAAGTAGCATTTTCAGGGGTAAAATGTGTGCAAAACCTTCACTCTGGTCGTGAGTAAGGCATTTCACGCTTGCAAAACCTTTACTCTGGCCGTGAGTAAGCCATTTCACGCTTGCAAAACCTTCACTCTGGCCGTGAGTGAGCCATTTCACGTTTGCAAAACCTTCACTCTGGCCGTGAGTAAGCCATTTCACGCTAGCAAAACCTTTACTCTGGGTGTGAGTGAACGTTTCACACATCTGCAACGCTCTTACTCTGGCCGTGAGTGAACGTTTTGCACGTCTGCAAAAGTCTTACTCAGGGCGTGAGTGAAGGTTTCGCACGTCTGCAAAAGTCTTACTCAGGGCGTGAGTGAACGTTTTGCACGTTTGCAAAAGTCTTACTCTGGCCGTGAGTGAACATTTTGCACGTCTGCAAAAGTTTTACTCCGGGCGTGAGTGAACGTTTTGCACGCTTGCAAAAGTCTTACTCAGGGCGTGAGTGAACGTTTTGCACGTCTGCAAAAGTCTTACTCAGGGCGTGAGTGAACACTACTTTAGTCGTTGTAATTCCATTTCAAGTTCGTTAACTTGACGCTTAATATCTTCAAGAACTACAGCATATGCTTGGCGTGTCCATATCTTTATGAGTTCTTTTTGTTCACTGCTGAGAACTTTATCATTTGAATTAAAGCGTTTAAGTCTCTCTGGTCTGCAGAAATCTTCAATTTTGTAAGTATAAATTCGTAATTTCGGTTCACTCTTTAGCAATCTGAAAATGTCATGTTTTTGGCATGCGGCAAAATTTCTATCATTTACCAATGCCATGAATTCCTGAAAATCAGGTCGTCTTTCAATTTCAACTAACAGAGCAGAATTTGGTTGAGAGTCTTTATTTTTCTTTTTATTCAGAGCAGAATTTGGTTGAGAGTCTTTATTTTTCTTTTTATTAGGTTTGACTGATAATTTACTTTTCTGTTCTTTTAAACTTTTCTGTTCTTTTAAAGTCGCGATGGTATCTTGCAATGAAAATTTTTCACTTTTGAGGGCGTCAATTTTTGCATTCAAGATATCCATGCGCTCATTGCTTACAATACTTTGAGTAATCCATCCGGCTATCAGGCACGTCAATCCAACGATGCACGCAGTGATTATCGTTGTGAATTTTTGTTTCTTTGAGGATGCTTTCGAAGGTGATTGCTCATCAGCAGTTTTGGGAGCAAAAATCGGTGTGCCTTGCAATGCTGCATCAGGATTGTAGAAAGGTACGGAGCGATTGGCTGTGTATGAAATAATCATTCGCTTATCCGGTGCATACGTCACGCTGCTTACCGAAAGCGTGATACCTTCGCCAACTTCGCCTTCAACACTGATACTCTTGACCAATGCTTTGCTGGCTGGCAGACTTTCGCCTTGCTGAATGGGAACACCATTAAGGAGGAACCTCACCTTTGACTGACTGATTGCTGAATGAATGTTTTTCCAGGTTTCGTCCGAAAGCTGGTGGCTTTTCTCCAGATTGCGCACAATGACCACCTTGTAGTGTCGCTCGTGTTGCGCAATGGTACACTCAATCTTGCCCTCGCGCGGCAGGAACATCACTGTGGAGTCACCTATGCGCAACGTGTGGTCGTCAGCAATGAGCAAATCAGAAAGCGCGAACTCCACCTTGTCGAACTCGCCAGCCTCCGTGTCGTTAGCCAAAGAATTGAAGCGGTCGTTGGCACTGACCAGAAACTGGCCAGTGCTTTTACCGTTCACCCACACTTCGTATCTCACGCTTGTGGGTTGCTTAGGTTTGTTTATTGGAGTAGGCATAGGGGGAGGTTACTATTTTTTATAACTATTATCAAGCTCGTCCACTAATTTTTTAACTTCTTCAAGGTTTTTAGCACTTCTGCGCTTCCAGGTTTTTAAATCAACCGGTTGTTTTTTTGGTTTTCTACTTTTTATCAACCCGTCTGGATTGCAAAAATGTTGAATTTTGTAAGTGTAATGCTTTAAAGTTTCATTTTGCTGCAATATGACAAAAATATCATGAGTTGAGCAACGTTCATAATCTCTATCATTAACTAATGCCATAAAATCATTGAAACCTTTCATGCCTTGAATTTCTGCAAGCAGTTCACTTTCCTTTTGTTG
>JAFOWI010000283.1 GCA_017425985.1 Bacteroidaceae bacterium
TACGTTCTTTCCTCCATGGCGTTCAATGATTTGTTTGTATTCTTCTCTCGAATGGTGTTGGAAGGTACCGCTTATGACAATGCTTTGGTCTTTAAATGTTGTATATGTTGCTTCTATCTCATTGATTTCCATAACGACGCCTGCTTCAATCAAACGGTTTAGGATGTTGATGTTGTCTTCTTTACTGAAGTAGTCAACAACACTTTCGGCAATCACTTTTCCTACTCCTTCTACGCATAACAGGTCATTTATCCCAGCACTTTTTATATTTCCTATGTTCTTAAAATGCTTTGCTAAAGTTTTGGCAACAACTTTTCCAACAAATCTTATTCCTAAAGCGTAAAGCAAGCGGTCGAATCCTATTTCCTTACAGTTTTGAATGCCATCAATGATTTTGCGAGCTGATTTTTCGCGGTTGCTTTCATCTCCGAGGATATCTTTCATTTTTAAGTCGAAAAGGTCGGCAACGTTGCTTACTAATCCACGGTTGTAAAAGTCAGCTATGGTTTCAGGACCAAGACTTTCGATGTTCATGGCATCTCTCGAAATAAAATGTTCTATTCTGCCTTTCACTTGTGGCGGACAGAGTGTGTCGTTGGGACAATAGTGAGCAGCTTCGCCTTCATATCTTACAAGGCGTGCACCACATTCAGGGCAGGTTTGTCTGAATAGGACTTTGGGGCCGGGCATGAATGAGCGTGCTTCATAGTTGACACCGACTATTTGTGGTATGATTTCGCCAGCCTTTTCTACATATACTTCGTCGTCGAGATGCAGGTCTAATTGTTCTATAATATCTGCATTGTGGAGTGATGCTCTTTTTACAACTGTACCGGCTAACAGAACGGGGTTCATCACAGCAACTGGAGTTACTGCACCGGTTCGACCTACTTGAAAGATGACATCGTTCAGTTTGGTTGAGGCGCGTTCGGCCTGGAATTTGTAAGCAATAGCCCATCTTGGACTTTTGGCTGTAAAACCTAATTGTTCCTGCTGTGCTATGCTGTTAAGTTTGAGCACAACTCCATCTGTTGCAACGGGTAGGGTAGAGCGGTGTGTGTCCCAATAGTCTATAAAATCGAAAATTTCTTCGAGTGTACGTGCTAATCTTGTGTGCTCAGAAGTCTTAAATCCCCACGATTTTGCTGTTTCAAGTTGCGCAAAGTGAGAATCTTCGTTGATTTCGTCGGATGAAAGGGCATAGAAGTAAGCATCTAATTTGCGTTGTGCAACGACCGAAGAAGCCTTGCTTTTTAATGTCCCCGATGCTGCGTTGCGTGGATTGGCAAACAGTTGCTGCCCCTTGCTTTCTCTTTGTTCGTTTAGTTCGTTAAAACTTGCCCACGGCATCAGTATTTCTCCTCTTACAACGATAGTTTTCGGTAATGCCTTATTAGTTTCAAGTAATAGGGGGATAGTTTTAATTGTTCGCACGTTGCGAGTGACGTCATCACCCACCATGCCATCACCTCTCGTCAGGGCTTGTTCTAATTTTCCATCAGTATATTGCAAGGAGATACTAAGTCCGTCAAATTTCAACTCACAGCAAATTTCGATTGTTTCTCCAGCTAATGCACTCTTGATTCGTTCATAGAATGCTTTGACTTCTTCCTTGTTATAGGTGTTTCCGAGCGACAACATTGGGTAAGCGTGGGGAACTTGTTTAAATTCTCCGCTTAAGTCATTACCCACTCTTTGTGTTGGAGAGTTGGCATCGTAGAGTTCGGGATATTGCGCTTCTAATAGAATAAGTTCGTTCATCAGTGCGTCAAATTCAAAGTCGCTGATCGTAGGCTCGTTTTTGACGTAGTATTCATAATTGTATTTGTGTAGCAGATTGCGCAGTTCGAATAATCTGTCTTTAAGCATAGTCTTAGTGGGGATGATATATTATGGAAAGGTGGAGTTTTATTGATTTACCTTGTAAACTTTTGTAAATGATTGTGCAAAAATAGTGAAAACCCGAAAGATATTAGTAATTTTGCACTACACATTTGCAAGTTCATTATGGAGTATGCGAATATATTTATATAAAATATGAGAATTGATATTATTACCGTTGTGCCTGAGATGTTAGAGCCCTTTATGAATCTGTCCATCTTGGGTAGAGCGCAGAAGAAGGGCTTGGTCGAAATACATATTCACAATCTAAGAGACTATACAAAGGACAAACATCGCCGAGTTGACGATTATCCTTTTGGAGGTTTTGCAGGAATGGTAATGCAGTGTCAACCTATAGATGACTGTATTGCAGCGCTGAAAGCAGAGAGAGACTACGACGAAATCATTTTCACTACGCCCGATGGAGAACAATTTGACCAGCCCATGGCTAATACACTCTCCATGCACAAGAATATTATAATACTCTGCGGTCATTACAAGGGGGTTGATTATCGCATACGCGAACACCTCATAACGAAGGAAGTTTCTATAGGCGATTATGTGCTTACAGGTGGTGAATTGGCAGCAGCTGTAATGGCGGACAGTATCGTGCGTTTAATCCCTGGTGTAATTGGCGATGAGCAAAGCGCACTTTCAGATAGCTTTCAAGACAATCTTTTGGCAGCGCCTGTTTATACGCGCCCTGCAGAATACAAGGGTTGGAAAGTTCCTGAAATTTTGCTTTCAGGTCATGAAGCTAAAATTAAGGATTGGGAGTTGCAGCAATCACTTGAACGTACAAAGCGTTTGCGTCCCGATTTGTTAGACCCTGCCTTGCGTTAATCTGGTTTTCTCAATCATCTTTGCCACAGAAGTTGGAAGCATATCTTCCGGAATTTTGCCTGAAGCCATCGCTTTTCTTACATCTGTAGAGCTATAGGGGAAGATCGGAGCGTCTTCTAATAAAGTGACACCTACAGGAAGTTGGGATTCATCGATTGTTGAACCGCTACGAGGATAGATAAAAATGGGCGTTGTACTTAAAATTTCTTCAGTATAAGCCCATCGATGGAAGTTCACCCAATTATCGCCACCAATGATAAGTGAAAATTCGTGTTCTGGATATGCCTTTCGAATGGCTTGAAGTGTGTGCCAAGTATACGATGGTCGTGGAAGCGACCACTCAAAATCTGATGCTTTAACGCCTTCGATTCCTTCCAATGCAGCGCACGCTAAACTGAGTCGAACTTCTTCGGGCATAAGAGTGGAACTTTCCTTCAGCGGATTTTGTGGCGACACTAATAGCCATACTTCGTCAACAAAATGGTTTTGAACAATCCACGATGCCAATGCTACGTGACCTTTATGAATGGGGCTAAAACTACCTCCGAATAATGAAGGGGAAATATTATCTGTTTCGTGGAGTTTAGATGGAAAACAAATA
>JAFOWI010000284.1 GCA_017425985.1 Bacteroidaceae bacterium
ACGTCGTCGAAGTCTTCGAGCTTTTCAACCATCTTGTCGATAGCTTCGCGCTGTTCGGGAGTTACGTCCTTCACGTCGTTGGGAACGTAAGTAAATTCAGCACCTACTACGTCGAAACCTTGTTCTTCGAGGTGGTTCTGGATTTGAGCGAACGACTTGGGGTCGCCGTAGATGGTGATGCTGCCTTCTTCTTCGTCTTCATCGTACTCGTCTTCTACGCCGTAATCGATGAGGTCGAGAATCATTTCGTCCATGTCAAGACCGTCCTTCTTCTTGAATGAGAACACACACTTGTGGTCAAAGAGGAAAGCGAGGCTACCCATTGTGCCGAGGTTGCCAGAGAACTTGTTGAAGACAGAGCGCACGTCGCCTACGGTACGTGTGGGGTTGTCAGTAAGTGTATCCACGAAGATAGCGATGCCGTGAGGACCGTAGCCTTCGTATGTCATTGACTTGTAGTCGCTCTGGTCCTTACCCATTGCGTTCTTGATGGCGCGTTCCACATTGTCCTTAGGCATGTTTTCGCGCTTTGCATTGGCGATGAGGGCACGGAGTGCGGGGTTGTTTTCGGGTTCAGGACCGCCAGCCTTTACGGCGATAGCAATCTGCTTACCAATTCGGGTGAAGG
Source organism: Bacteroidaceae bacterium (assembly GCA_017425985.1). GTDB lineage: Bacteria > Bacteroidota > Bacteroidia > Bacteroidales > Bacteroidaceae > Alloprevotella. Next base: position 629 of record JAFOWI010000284.1, read on the forward strand.
TTTTAGCCATGTGGCCCCAGCGCTTCATCTTCGCTGCTTTACGATATTCAAATGCTCTTCCCATATTTATTTGAGGTTATGAGGTTACGAGGTTATGAGGTTATGAGGGGAAAGATGTAATGAGGAGTTAAGGTTTGAGTTCTAAATAGATTCCTTTTCTTCCTTGTCTTGCACCCCCTCACCGCTTTGCGGTCCCCTCCCCCTATAAACAGGGGGAGAGCGCCTTGCGGATTATTATTGTTAAAATTCTAACTTATCTGAGTTTTGCTCCGAGTTGCTTTTCAAGGCTCTGAACGATTTTCTGCATGATGTTGTCGGTCTGCTTGTCGTTCATGGTCTTTTCTTCGTCCTGGAGGGTGAGATTGATGGCGTATGACTTTTTGCCGGCTTCGAGGTTCTTGCCTTCATAGACGTCGAAGAGTTCTACCTTCTTGAGGAGTTTCTTGTCGGCTGCGAAGCAAACCTTTTCGATTTCGGCGAAGGTCACTTGCTTGTCAACGAGCAAGGCGAGGTCGCGACTCACGGCGGGGAACTTGCTGATTTCCTTGAAACTTACCTTTGCGCCACGCACCTTTGACGTGAGGAGCGACCAGTTGAGGTCGGCGTAGTAAACTTCCTGTTCGATGTCGAATGCAGCGAGGATTGCCTTCTTCACAAGGCCGAGTTCGAGATACACCTTACCGTTGCGATCCTTCACTGCGATGGACTTCGCGAAGATATCGTTGTCGCCGTTTTCGATGAGCAAACCGCCCATGGGGAGACCGATGCGCACGAGGATGTTCATCACGTAAGCCTTGAGTTCGTAGAATGAAGCGTCTTCGTTGGGGTGTGCCCAAGAACCTTCTACGCGCTTACCTGTGAGCCAAAGTCCGAGGCGCTGGTCTTCGCTATACGCTGCGAGCACCTTTTCGGGGTTGCGCTTGCCTTCGTTGAAGTAGTAGCAGTTGCCAAATTCAAAGAGGCGGAGGTTGGCATTACGGCGGTTCACATTGTGACGCACTACTTCAAGACCACCGAAGAGGAGCGACTGACGCATCACGTTGAGGTCAGAAC
>JAFOWI010000285.1 GCA_017425985.1 Bacteroidaceae bacterium
CGGTCGAAGCGTCCGGCGCGGAGCAGTGCTTCGTCAAGGATTTCTACGCGGTTGGTTGCTGCAAGGATGATGACGCCCGAGTTGTTGCCAAAGCCGTCCATTTCTGTGAGCAACTGGTTGAGCGTGCTTTCGCGCTCGTCGTTTTGGTTGAAGGCAGGACTCTTGCCGCGTGCCTTACCGATGGCGTCAATTTCGTCGATGAAGATGATGCAGGGAGCCTTAGCCTTGGCTTTCGCAAAAAGGTCGCGCACGCGGCTTGCACCAACGCCGACAAACATTTCCACGAAGTCGCTACCTGCGAGCGAGAAAAAGGGTACGTCGGCTTCGCCGGCTACTGCCTTTGCCAACAATGTTTTACCCGTACCCGGAGGACCTACGAGCAGTGCGCCCTTGGGAATCTTACCCCCGAGTTCTGTGTACTTCTGCGGATTCTTCAGGAAGTCCACAATTTCCTTTACTTCCTGCTTCGGTCCTTCCTGTCCGGCTACGTCCTCAAAGGTTACGTGCTTGCCGGCTGCGCCCTTGTCGAAGAGCTGTGCGCGACTCTTGCCTACGTTGAAGATGCCACCCGCACCGCCACCATTGCCGCCACTCATGCGCTTCATGATGAGGTACCAAAGACCTACGAGGAGGAATATGGGGAGCACACTGCCTACGAGGCTCCAGAAGAAACCGTCTTCTTCTTCAAACGAGAGTTTGCCTTTGTAGTCGATATTTTCGAGGTAAGCGTCCACCTTGTCGGGGCTTGGATAGCGCGTTGTGATAGTGGGGTGCTTGCCTGTGCGTTCGGTGTTCGATTGAAACACTTCCTGGATGTGCTCGCCCTTGATGACGGCGCTGACGGTTCCGTCGGTTTTGTTTACTACGATGTCGTTGGAGTAACCCTTCTCGATGTAGCTTTTGAAATCGGAGTAGCTCACCTCCTTGCTGATGCTCGACGATGAGCCTCCGCCTTGATAGAGCATGTATGCCAGTCCGCCAATCACGAGGATGTAAAGCCAGTTCAGGTTGAAGCGAGGCATTTTGGGGCCTTCGCCTGCCGGGCGTTGCGGATTAGGGTTGTTGTTGTTCATGTGTTGATTTTTTGTATTGAAGTCTCGCAAGTGCTCAACTTTTTTAGGTAATTTTAGTCGAGGTCGGGGATTTCGGTGATTTCAGCGTCAGCCCAAATATTTTCGATGTCGTAGTGCTCGCGCGCATCGGGTACGAGTACGTGCACCATCACCGTTCCATAGTCGGCTGCCACCCAGAGCGAGTTGTTGCGACCAGCAATGGCAGAGGGCTTTTCGCCAGCTTGCTTGCGAGCGAATTCTTCAATCGAGTCGATGATAGCATCTACTTGCTGTGGCGTGTTGCCACTGCAAACTACGAAATATTGAGCGGGCGCAGCATTGAATTTGCGGAGGTCGCAAATTGTAATGTCGTGTCCCTTCTTTTCTTGAATACCTTCGATAATAGCGTCAACTAATTTTGGAAAAGTTTTAGTCATGTGTTGATATAGATATAATAAATGAGTTTTACTTTTTTTCGAAGTGCAAATTTACGAGTTTTTTTGCGTATGGTGGAAATGCGCGTACTGAAAAGGTGGTCTTTTTATGATTTTTTTAGACAGAAATTTAATTAAATCTGTCATTCGTAATAAAATTGTAAACTAAGCCTCCCTCAAAATCACATAAAATCCTTATTTTTGCACCGTTTCTTAATTCAGACAATACATTATAATTAATTATGGAAGAATACTATTACATCATGCCTGATAACAAGCGCGGTGGCCCCGTGCTTCCTGAGCGTTTTGCGGAGAAAGGCATTACTGCCGACACACTTGTGTGGAAACAAGGATTGGACGATTGGACGCCTGCCGGCAAAATCGAAGAACTGAAATCTTACGTGTTGCCCTCTGTGGATAGCGCGGAGAACAAGTACGAGCAGACGCTTTCGTCCAAAACCAATCGTCCCAACACAATGTACTTCAACGGTCATGTCCTTCCTAAACCCGACAACAATATGTTGGGAGCCGTACTTTCAACTGTCTGTTGTTGTCTTCCCTTGGGCATCGTTGCCATCATTAAGGCTTCGAAGGTCAATACGCTTTATTACAGTGGTCAGTACGAGGAAGCCGTGTTGATGGCAGATAGTGCGCGCAAGTGGTCCATCTGGGCATTGGTTGCAGGGGTTGTGTGTAGTATCATTAATACGATGTTGCAACTTTTCTTAACAGGCTCAATGGCAGCTTCTGAGATGTCCTCAATTTATGGCATATAGCAAAAAGTCGGTAGTTTGGAACTTACTCATTTGCGCAGCTTTGTTTGGTTGTATCGCTTTGTTTTATAGCGTTGACCCATCCGATGCCGTGTGGATGCCTAAGTGCGTGATGAAGCAACTCACAGGGTGGGATTGTCCGGCCTGTGGTTTTCAGCGCAGTTTGCATGCCTTCCTGCATGGAGAATTCGGTGAGGCGCTCCGCTACAACTACTTTTTCATAGTGTCCATGCCCTTTCTTGCTGCATTGGCTATAGGTCGATGGTGCTTGCGGGGAACGGCGCGCCTGCGTTGGGCAAAATATGTGGAGCATCGCTATGTAGTATATGCCTACATTGCGATGTTCTTCTTGTGGTGGTGGGTGCGCAATCTGTAGCCGCTATGATGTGGGATAAAAAATATACGAATCAGCTTCAATCTCTAAATATTCGATTCTTTATGAATACAAATTTTTCAAGAATGCAGACTTACATACGTCCTGAAATGCAGGTTTTGAAAATCGAAACTCAGTCAGTGTTGGCAGGCAGTGGTAACCCCACAATTACAAATCCGCCGATGCAGTGGGATACGCGAAAAAAGGATGTACCCTGGAGCAATGCGAATGAGGAAGAATAATTGCAGTGTGGATGCTGATGCGTAAGCGCCATACATTGGATTTTCTAACTTCCGGAAACCAACGCAATATAAAAATACTTTAAACACACCCTTTCAAATCCATTCGTTATACGATGAAACTTATACTCAAAACCATTTCAGCCACTCTGCTCTTTGCTGCTTATGCTTCCTGTAGTGAGGACGCTGAATTGGGTGATATTTCGAATCTCAGCAATGGCGCCTCGCTGGAAAGCATCAGCATTACGGGCGCTGATTTCGAAACAGAAAGCAGCGTGCGCTCTACGGTCGTAATAGATAATAGTGGGGTGCACTTCCTTTGGAGCGCTACCGATACGGTAGGAATTTTCCCCAACAAGGGCAGCCAGGCAGAATTTGTTATGGACGAAGGTGCAGGCCAGCAGACGGCTACTTTCAATGGTGGCGGCTGGGCGCTGAAGCATGCCGCAACTTATTCGGCTTATTACCCTTACAATTTCTATAACCGCGACCTGAAAAACATTCCCGTGAGCTATCAGGGACAGACACAAACGGGAAACAACACTACCGTTCACCTCGGTGCATACGACTTTATGGCTGCAGGTGTAGCTACTCCCGATGATGGTGCTGTGGCTTTCGATATGCAACACATGGGGGCTTTGGTAATGCTTCAAACCAACCTGAACGAGGCAAAGACGCTCACATCTGTGGAGTTGAAAGCCGCAGACGAAGTGTTCACAACGGCAGGAACATTGGATTTGACAACGACGAAGACCGGAATCAGCGCTACCTTACTTTCCGATGTGCTTACCATAGCGCTCACCGATTTTCACGTAGCGAAGGACGAAACCACGACCATCTACTTCATGATGGCACCCGCGAATCTCTCGGGCGAAACGCTCGAAATAACCCTTGCGGACGAGGGCGGAGCGTACATCAAGTTTGACGTCGCAGGCAAGGATTTCGTAGCCGGTAAGGCGTATGCTTACCAGCTGACAGAAGGCGAAAAACTCGGAACGATTCCCGATTATGCCGTGGACCTCGGCCTGCCCAGCGGAACGCTCTGGGCTGACCGCAATGTGGGTGCCGATGCGCCCGAAGATTATGGCGATTTCTTCGCTTGGGGCGAAACGGAGGCGAAGGAGGCTTATGCATGGGATACTTACTCGTTGTGCGAAGGCTCAAATAGGACAATGACCAAGTATTGCAGTCAAAGCACATATGGCACAGTTGACGACAAAACCACGCTCGACTTTGAGGACGACGCAGCATACGTAAACATGGGCGATGATTGGCGCATGCCGACTGCTGCTGAGCAGCAAGAGTTGTTTACGAAGTGTACGCGCGAATGGACCACGCAGAATGGCGTCAATGGATATAAGCTGACAGGGCCAAACAACAACAGCATATTCCTCCCCGCAGCCGGTTATCACACGAATAAACTCTATCTCAATGCCGGCAATGTAGGTTACTATTGGTCGAGCACACTTTTCCCCAGCTACTCTTATAGTGCCAATGTTCTTTATTTCGATTCGAGCAGCTATAAGTTTGACAATCGTAATAATCGATGCATCGGATATTCGGTGCGTGCGGTGGTGCGATAAGGGTGGAAGGCGCCTCTCTGTTCACCAAAGCGCTGGGGCGGGAACACGTCAACGCCATTGTAAATATATTTAAGCGAGTCTCAAGAGTTTGATATCAACTTTGGGACTCGCTTTCTTTTTTTTGTTGGGTATAGAACCGGATTATCGGCGGTTCCGGCAATGACGTGATAGTGGGTGGAATCGGAAACGACTCCATGCACGGCGGCGGCGGTGAAGATATCTTCTGCTTCGGCAGCGATTGGGGTGTTGATACC
>JAFOWI010000286.1 GCA_017425985.1 Bacteroidaceae bacterium
CGATGTCGTGAAAATTTTGTTGGACTAATAAATTATTACATTTGATTTTGACACACCGACATTGCAAACCGTTATCAAATGAAAATTTTTCTCAATTGTTAATTTTAACTTAATTTTTGTTAAAATCACTCCCCGTTTTTTAAGCTCCCGCAAGCATATTCCGATGTAAGTCATTATCCCCTCAAAGAGCAGCCTTGCGACCTCGAAACCGACTGAAGCAAGAAAAAAATCAACGGAATTGTAAAATTTTAGGTACTTTGTTTTGCATAGTACCAAATTATGCTTAGATTTGCACCATGAAATAGTTCTATTCATTGGAAAATCATTAAAAACATGGCTCCCTGAGCCAAAACAATCTGACCTATGAACATCGAAAATGCAAAGTCGCAGCTGCGCAAGGGCATGTTGGACTATTGCGTGCTACTACTGTTGAAGAATGGTCCGGCTTATGCCAACGACATCGTTACCCGACTGAAAAATGCCAATCTCATCGTCGTCGAAGGTACGCTCTATCCGCTCCTCATGCGCCTGAAGAAGGACCAGCTCCTATCTTACAACTGGCAGGAGTCCACTATGGGACCGCCACGCAAATATTATTGCCTCACGCCCGAAGGTGAGCAGTTCCTTGCCGAACTCGACACCGCCTGGAACGAACTGGTCGGCTCCGTGGCGCTGCTACAGTCGAACAACTAAGTGTTTAATCCCCAAAACCTATCTCATTTTAGTAAATTATGAAAAAGACAGTCAATATACATCTTTGCAAACAAGTCTTTACGATGGACGAAGACGCTTGCGCATTGCTCGAAGGCTACCTGAAGAACACGCATTCCTACTTCAGCCGCATGGACGACGGCGAGGAAATTGCCAACGACATTGAAAGCCACGTTGCCGAACTGCTTTGCGAGTATCGTGACAACGGAAGTGTGTGCATCACGCTCGCACAAATCGAAGAAATCATCGCACGCATCGGCAATCCCGAAGAATTGGGCGCCGGCAGTGCCGACAAGGAGGGCGCAAACAGCGGTGTCAACGAAGACGAAATTCCGCCCATCCCACCTCAGCCCACCTATGTGCAGAAAAAGTTTTTCCGCGACCCCGAAACAGCCCTATTAGGTGGCGTCATCAGCGGTTTCTGCCATTATTTCGGACTGAAGGACGTAACGATTTGGCGCTTGGTCTTCGTCGTGCTTTGCTTCTTCAGTTTCTTGGTATCCATCATCGCTTACGCGCTGCTCTACCTCATCATTCCGCCTGCCGTCACGCCCGAACAGCGCTTGCAGATGCGAGGTGAACCCATCAATTTTCAAAGCATCAACGAAGAACTCATGAAGGGCGTGGCGCAAACGGAGAAGATGGTGCAGAATCCAGCCGTCCGCAGTTTCTGGAGCAAGGCGTTGCGCGTTTGCTTCATGGTGTTGCTCTTTGCGCTGTGCGTTCCCCTCGTTATTATGCTCTGCATACAGTTGCTCATGCTGATTATGGGCATCATAGGCCTGTTGTTCAGCATCTTTAGCGCAACGGCTTCGCTGGCAAGCATTCCCTTCATGCTCGGTATCTCAAGTTTCTTCGACGCATTCCCCACGGGGCTCAACATCTTGTTCCTGCTTTGCCTGCTCTGCGGCGTAGTGCTCATTGCCATTCCGCTCTATGCTGTCGTAAGGTCGCTCGTCAATTCTTCGAACAAGCTTTCGAACAAGGCACGCATGCGCCTTTGGTGGACATGGTTGGGTGCGCTCCTACTGGGATGCCTGCTCACGGTGATTAGCTTCTTCAGCACCGTGATGGGCATTGAGACGGGCGTTTACAACGTGGACGAAGACGTGCTCGAACAGCGCATCATTGATAAGATGACGCCCATTTTTGAAGAAGGCAAGCTTCCCACGCTCCCCACTATCGACATAGACGACGACGGCGTTGAGATTGAAATCATGGGCAACAACGACGAGGTCGTAAAACTCGTTGCCAACGACTCTTTCTGCAAAATCGAAGTAAACGGCGCTGATGGCAAGGAACTTATCAACATCCACGCCAAGGGAAATTAGCGCGAAGCTATTCATTACACATTCGTAAATTTTGAAACAAACGTTATGAAAGCACGAATATTCATCCTATCCCTGCTGCTTGCGGTCATAGGCAGCACTGCAAGCATCGAAGTGCAAGCGACCCCTGCTACCAGCGCAGCAACCAAAGTAAAAATGCATGTTTACAACGAATTAAGCGCCTTCGAAAGAGTAAGCATCAACATTCCGGTGCAGGTACTCGTAGAGCAGTCGGACTGTTATTCGGTAGAAGTAACGATGCCCCTGACTGCGCCCGACGACCTCAACATCGTCTCTGAAGATGGCTGCTTAAAAATCAACGCCCGCCACGCGCGCGTGCGCTTCAATAGCAAGTCGGTATTCATTAAAATCAAGGCGCCCATCGTTTACGAATACAAGGTCAACGGTTCTGCCCAAGTCGTTGTAAACCAAGAAGTGAACACCGGCGACAGAGCATTTACAACCGAAATTAATGGTTCGGGCAGTGTGAGTGTGGCGCAGGTCGTAGCTCCTGAGTTCAAGGCAGAGGTCAATGGGTCGGGCAGACTCAACTTCGCTTCCGTTGCAGCCAGTGAGTCGGCACGCTTGGTGGTTAACGGTTCGGGCAAGGCGCATGTAGGTAACATGGTGAGCATGACTACGCACTTGACGCTCCATGGTTCTGGCAAAGTAAATGCAGACCGCGTGGCTACCCCGAATCTTAAAGCAAGCATTAGCGGCAGTGGCCGTATAGCAGTGGGAGGAGTAGCGGACAAAACTTATTTTGAAGTCTTAGGGTCTGGAGTTATTGATGCTCCCAATCTGGAGACCAATGAAATCAACAACAAGAAATGGAAAAGTGAAATGAAGAATAAGGTTGTAAGTTTTAAGATGCATGCGCAACTTACAAA
>JAFOWI010000287.1 GCA_017425985.1 Bacteroidaceae bacterium
GTACTCTGTACTCTGTTCTCTGTACTCTAAACATTAAACATTTCGTCGGATGCGCCATGACTGGGGATATTGGTTGTTGGCGCGGTTGCCTAAGTTGTTGACGAAGCCTAAGGGGAGACCTTTGTAGCAAACGAGGGTCCAGCCTGTGGGTGCTTCCACCTGGATAGCTTCGCGGTGGAGGTAGGCAAGGGCTGTTTGGAGTTCGACTTCGCAACGTGGAAAGGCGTCGGGGCTGAGCTGCGTGGAGAGCGCAAGTCCGTGGAGCGGCACGAGTTTTTTGCCTTTGGCTTCAGCGAGTGGGATGCCTGCTGTCAGGCAGCGCACCTGTTTTTGCAAAAGAGTAATGTCAGCTGCGAGCGATTGGCGTACGGCAGCCCATTCTGTGGCGCTGGTACTTGTGATTTGAAAATCCGTTGGCGATTGTAGCCATGCAAGAGCATGGCGTGCTTCGGCAGGAATTTGCACTTTGTCGGAGCCCGAAGGTTTTCCTTTCTTCTGTTTCATCAGCGGGGCTTCAGCCGTTTTGCGCAGGAGGCAGAGGAAAAGGCCTTCGCCTTTCGATTTGTGGGGATAGAAGTGGTACATGCCGTTGTTTTGCTCTGCAGCATTGACCACGTTGCCCGTCTCGCCCAGCGTATGAACGTTCCAGTAGGCCTTTACGGGAAGCGTTACCACTTCGGCACCCAGTTGCTTGCAGATTCGAGCTATCATTTCCTCATTCTCCAGGCGGTTGAAGGTGCATGTGCTATATACCATGTAACCGCCCTGACGGAGGCAGTCCCAAATGTCGCAAACGATTTGCCACTGGCGGCTGACGCAGTCGATGACGTTTTGTGCGGACCATTCGCTGATGGCAACGTCGTCCTTGCGAAACATGCCCTCGCCCGAGCAAGGCACGTCGGCGCCGATGACGTCGAAGAAACTGTTGAGTCCCTGAAATTCGTTGGGGTAGGCATTTGTTACGACTACGTCAGGATGGCCCCACTTCAGCATGTTCTCCGCAAGGATGTCGGCGCGTTGGCGCATCGGCTCGTTGGCTACGAGGAGCGTGCCTTCGGGTAGCAGGCTGCGCCATAGTGTGCTCTTTCCGCCCGGAGCCGCGCAGAGGTCGAGCACGCGCCGGGGAGTGGCATCGCTCAGAATCCGGCGCACGGCTTGCTCAAGAAACATCGACGCGGCTTCCTGCACGTAGTATGCGCCCCCATGGAGGGTGGGGTCGAGGATGAAGGACGGGCGCTCGGAGAGATAAGCTCCTTCGGCGCACCATGGCACAGGCGTGGCGGCTTGATTTTCGAAGAGCCCGGTGGCAGGCGTCGCTGTCTTCAGCGGATTGCGACGGATGCTTGTTGAGGGTTCCGTTTGCTGCAGTGCGGAGAAAAGTTGTTGCGCTTCGGTGGCACCGATGAGCGTCGTCATTTGCTGTATGAAGTCGTGAGGAAGTGGCTTCGTCATGAGCAGAATTTGTGGGTTAGAGTGAGCGGTGGAGCATAAAGTTTGCTGATTCTACACCTTTATTTTCTACAAAAGTACAACATTCTTCAAAAAAACTTTACCTTTGTGCCTACCAAATACATTAAACATCTGAAAAATGAAACAATATCTGAATCTTTTGCAGCGCATCATCGTCGAAGGAACCGTGAAAACCGACCGAACAGGTACGGGGACAAAGTCGGTCTTCGGCCATCAGATGCGCTTCAACCTCGCTGATGGTTTTCCGTTGGTGACGACTAAGAAGTGCCACCTGAAGTCTATCATCCACGAGTTGCTTTGGTTTTTGAAGGGCGACACAAATGTGAAGTACTTGCAGGAAAATGGCGTGCGCATCTGGAACGAGTGGGCTGACGAAAACGGCGACCTGGGACATGTGTACGGCTATCAGTGGCGTTCATGGCCCGATTACAATGGCGGATACATCGACCAGATTCAGCAGGTGGTTGACCAAATTAAGAACACGCCCGATTCGCGCCGCATCATCGTTTCGGCATGGAACGTAGCCGAAATCGACAACATGGCGCTCCCTCCTTGCCACATGCTTTTTCAATTCTACGTGGCCGACGGCAAACTCTCGCTTCAGCTCTACCAGCGTTCGGCAGATTGCTTCTTAGGCGTGCCCTTCAATATCGCATCTTATGCCCTGCTGCTCATGATGATGGCGCAGGTATGCGGACTTGAAGCGGGCGAGTTTGTACACACTACGGGCGACACCCACCTTTATCTCAAC
>JAFOWI010000288.1 GCA_017425985.1 Bacteroidaceae bacterium
TAGGGGTATTTTCTGATATTCAGAGAAAGTCACATTTTTATAAAACGCTGATATTCAGAACACTTTCAGAAAAAGGGAATATCATGAAATATCATTTTGCGATACTCATAATCTGGAGGTCCCTGGTTCAAGCCCAGGCTGGTCCACTCCGAACGAAGCAGTTGTGAATTTCACGACTGCTTTTTTTGTGCAAACATCTGAGGTTGAGAGCTGTAGGCGCTACTGCAGTGAAGCATTCGCGCACAACATTCGTCTGAACTGAAAATTAATTGAAAAATCTGTTGCACACCTATCTTCGTACAAAGACAACACTCAGCGAGTTAGGCTTCAAAATCAATCGGCCTTTTGGTTTTGGAGGAAGAAGTCGGCGATGCGCGAAACGAGCGTTTTCGGGGGTGGCAGATAGCAAAATGAAGAGTTAATTTGTTAACGGATGTTAATTAACATGTTTTAACAAATTTGGATTTCGTCAAATTTTGTTGTAACTTTGTACTACAAGGGAGGAACCACGCGGTTTCTCCCTTTTTTTAGCCCAAAAATGGCAAAAACAAGGTCAAAGGTTGTTAAAACAAGCTTTGATGTTGTTAAAACAAGGTCCGATGTTGTTTTCAAGAGGTCGGATGTCGTGAGTTTTTCAGTGGATTTCGGACGTGAAAAGTGGGATTTTCGAGCGCAGAAGTAAAATTTCGTAAAAAAGACAACTTATTTTCAACGCCTAAATTGTAAAGAAATGTTAAAAATCCAAAAACTGCATTTTTTGCAAAAAAAGCTCCTCGCAACTCTACGCTGCACACATTGCAAGAAATGGTACATCTGCGCAGAAAAATATAGACATCGCACGCAACATCCTGCCCCTCAAACGCCCGAAAAACAGTTTTTTCAGAAAAAAATGCACTTTTTTACGAAAATAATGTTACAAATTTGCCATTCATACGTTTACCCTATTGAAGAACGCAAAAATCCGCATGAGCAAAGACATCCTACTCACCGTATTCACCCACCTGCGCACTAACTTCATGCGCCAGGCTCAGCGCATCCTCGCTTCGGAAGAGGATGCCGAGGATATCGTACAAGATGCCTTCTGCAAACTTTGGCGCAGCAACTATCCTGTAAAAACGGAGAACGAGGCCGAAGCACTGGCGCGCACCACGATTCACAACCTATCGCTCGACGAGCGGCGCAAGCAGGAAAGACGACCGCAATTTGCCCTCGACCCCGAACGCGACGCAGAGCTGCAGCGCTCAGCATTGGAGGAAATGGACATCCGCGAGCGCTTCGAACAGGTAGAAGCAATTATCGAAACCGAACTAACGCCCTCGGAGCAACGCGTGATGCAACTGAGGGAGCACGACGAGCGGAGCTTTGACGAAATTGCCCACATCATGAACATCAGCGAGGCCGCTGTACGCATGAAGCTGTCGAGGGCACGAAAGAAAATACGCACTATTTATATTGAACAAAACAAAAAGGAAGGAGGCACGCATGACGACTGATAAGAAATACTGGCTCGCGCTCACCGAACGCTACTTTGACGGCCTCACCACCGAGCACGAAGAGCGCCTGCTGCGCCAATTTGCTTCGACACCAATGGCGCAAACCGAGGAGTTTGAAGAGCTCCGCGCCGTGTTGGCTTACCTCGCCACAGGTAAGGCATTGCGCCGAAAGAAGTCCGCCGGATTCAGGCTAACCCCCGGGCTGATAAAATGGAGCGCAGCTGCCTGCATCTTCATCATAGGGGGCATTGGCATTTACCGGTTCATGCCTCGCACTACCTACATTGCCTACATCGACGGACAGCGCACTACGAACAAAGTCGAAGTCATCGCGCAGATGCACAGCGTCATGGCTGACATCAACGCCAACACCCCCACCAACACCATGGAGGCAAGCATGAACAACCTGATGAATACGCTCAACACTAAAGAATAAAGCACAACCATGAAACGCATACTCACACTCACCGCCTTCGTCCTCAGCCTCATCACGGCTGCCGGACAAAAGGGGCTTAATATCGGAATCTACTTCTCCGACCACTACAAAGATTTGACCGCTGCATCAGTCTATATCGAGGGGAGCGACCTCACGCCCTACAACCTCTCGCTCTTCAGGAGCATCACGCTGACGGCTGAAACCACCCCCAAAAAGTCTTGGCAGCTCCTCGAACAACGCGTCATGGAGGACGCCAAACTCGCTACGAAGAAGGAAGTAGCAATGATTGGCACACAACTCTATTACGGGTTCTACGCGCTCCCACCGCTCGACGGAAAGACCAATCGCTACATATTCTACCGCAACAACCTGCTGAAACCCGAGGCGAAACCTCAAGAAATCATGCTCGTCTATATCGAAGGCAAAGCATCGTCAGCCGAACTAAAAAAAATATTCAAATAACAACTCGTAAACACTGATATTATGAACCGCAGATTACTCCTCGTGGCAGCCACATTGCTCACCGCCACCACTGCCTTAGCCACCGAACAGAGCGACACGCTCGTTGTAAAATTCCCCTCGGAAGTCACCGTCATCAACAACGACAGCTCTTGCATCATTAAGATACAAGGTAAAAACGGAGCCCCCACAGGTTTTTCTTACCGACAGGTGATTCCGCTCACTAAGGATACTCCCACGCTCATCAATGAAAGCAATACGGAGTGGAACTTCAAAATGCCGTTCATCAGCACTTCTAAAAAGGAGAGCACGCAGGGAAATGTCACCATTACAGCCACGACAAAATCACATGTCAAAAAGCACCGATGGGAAAACGCTTCTCCGCAGTTGAACGTTGGACTCGGACTGTTTGGCATCGGTTATGTTGCCAGCCTTAACACGCCTCAGAGCATGCACACCGAAATGTTTGACTCGTATGAGTTTCTTGGTCCTCGCTTAATGTTTATGTACCAACCGCGCATGAGTCGCTTTTCTTACGGCATCGGGGTGGGTACGAACTGGAAGAACTTCCGCATGACGGAAGACGTGCGCTTCAGCCGCGAACCCAATGGCAATGTCGCTTTAACCAACTATCCAGAGGGGGTACGCATTGGTTTTTCGCGCGTAAAGGTTTTCAGTTGGACTGTACCCCTTGAAGTGAAATACTATTTGACAGATAAAGTAAGTCTCAGCGCTTCGAGCATCATCAACTTCAACACCTATGCTTCGCTCAAAACGCGCTACACCACCGCCGAGGGTCATGGAATCAAGGAACTTGACAAGCATCTGCACCAAAACCCCGTAACGGTTGACTTCATGGGCCATCTGAAGTTTGGCGCTATTGGTTGGTACGTGAAGTACAGCCCTTGCAACGTCTTCGAAAGCGGTCGCGGACCGAAGTTCCAGGCTTGGTCAACGGGCCTCACCTTCTGTTGGTAAGCCAACCGATGATTATCCACACAATTACAACATAAGCCCCGGAGCCTTGGCACTAAATGCACTTGGCTCTGAGGCTTATAACATTTATAACAATCTCCACTCACGGCTCGCTCTGCAACAACGACGCATGCTCAAGGCTGCGCCCGACACAAGCGCGCTACGTCCAGGAAATGGGCGCCAACCCTTGCTGAATGAGGTAATCGTTGGTGCGGCTGAAGTGGTGGTTCCCAAAAAATCCGCGGTACGCAGAGAGTGGCGAGGGATGGGGCGACTTCAGTATGAAGTGGCGCTCCGCATCGATGAGGGCGCTCTTCTTCTGCGCATAGCTGCCCCAAAGAATAAAGACAAGATGCTGGCGCTCTGCCGCCAATCGACGAATCACGGCATCGGTGAACTGCTCCCATCCCCTACCCTGGTGCGAACCGGCATGATGGGCACGCACTGTGAGCGTGGCGTTGAGCAACAGCACGCCCTGCTCCGCCCAATGCACAAGGCTCCCCGACTGAGGCACCTCCACGCCGCAATCTTCGCTCACTTCCTTAAAAATATTGCGCAAGGAAGGCGGGAATACCACGCCCTCGGGCACTGAAAAACTGAGCGCCTCAGCCTTACCGTGTTCGTGCTAGGGGTCTTGACCGATGATGACCACCTTTACATCGTCGA
>JAFOWI010000289.1 GCA_017425985.1 Bacteroidaceae bacterium
AAAGTTTTTTTTGTAACTTTCGAGGCTCATTAAAATTTACCTATTTAAAGGTGTGGTTGATTAACCGTTAACCTTCTTCATGTGAGCGATGAGATCGAGAACCTTGTTAGAGTAACCGATTTCATTGTCGTACCAAGAAACTACCTTCACGAATGTGTCAGTGAGCTGGATACCAGCCTTAGCGTCGAAGATAGAAGTGCGAGTGTCACCGAGGAAGTCAGCAGAAACAACTTCTTCGTTAGTGTAACCGAGTACACCTGCGAGTTCACCCTTAGAAGCTTCTTCCATAGCTGCGCAAATTTCAGCGTATGTAGCGGGCTTAGCGAGGTTAACTGTGAGGTCAACTACAGAAACGTCGAGAGTGGGAACGCGGAATGCCATACCAGTGAGCTTACCGTTGAGTTCGGGGATAACCTTACCTACAGCCTTAGCAGCACCTGTAGAAGAGGGGATGATGTTGCCGCTTGCAGCGCGACCACCACGCCAGTCTTTCAAAGAAGGACCGTCAACAGTCTTTTGAGTAGCAGTAGTAGAGTGAACTGTAGTCATCAAACCGTCCTTGATACCCCACTTGTCGTTAAGAACCTTAGCGATAGGAGCCAAGCAGTTTGTAGTACAAGAAGCGTTAGAAACGAACTGAGTACCCATAACGTAATTGTCGAGGTTTACACCGCATACGAACATGGGAGTGTCGTCCTTAGAAGGAGCTGACATTACAACATACTTCGCACCAGCTTCGATGTGAGCCTGAGCCTTGTCCTTAGAAAGGAAGAGACCTGTAGATTCAACTACATATTCAGCTTCGATTTCGTTCCACTTGAGGTCAGCGGGGTTACGTTCTGCAGTTACGCGGATAACGTTACCGTTAACGATGAGCTGGCTCTTTTCTACGTCTGCTTCGATAGTGCCTTCGAACTGGCCGTGCATTGTGTCATACTTAAGCATGTATGCCAAGTAATCTACGGGGCAGAGGTCATTGATACCTACAATCTGAATGTCGTTGCGAGTCTGAGCTGCGCGGAAAACGAAACGGCCGATACGACCGAAACCGTTAATACCTACTTTGATCATTGTTTTAATTAGTTATTAAAAATGGTTGTTAAAATCCTTCTTTTCTTTTTGAAGTTGGCATTGAAAACAGGAGTTTTTTACATTTATTGATAAAAATCTTCTATTTTCACCGCAAATTTACTAAAACCTTTTTATTTTTGCACAGAAATCTTATTACAAATTTAAAAAAATATGGCAAAATCTAATTTTTTACAGGACTTTAAGGCATTCGCAGTTAAAGGAAATGCTATTGACATGGCAGTCGGTGTGATTATTGGTGGTGCTTTCGGTAAGATTGTGACATCGATTGTTAACGACTTAATTATGCCTCCGATTGGTTGGTTGATTGGTGGAGTTGACTTTAAGGATTTGAAGTTGGAGCTTCCTATTAATCCTTTGAGCGTGAAAGAAGGTGTGGAAGTTACGCCTGTTACGATTAATTATGGTAATTTCTTGCAGACCACGCTTGATTTCCTTATCATTGCATTTTGCGTTTTTCTCTTGGTGCGCTTGATTATGAAGCTTTCAAAGAAAAAGGAAGAAGAAGCTAAGCCAGCTACGCCTCCTGCTCCTCCTGCACCTTCTAAGGAAGAAGTGTTGCTCACTGAAATTCGTGATTTGTTGAAGGATAAAAAGTAATCGTTTGAATATTATATTAAAAAATGAAGCAGAGTTCCATGAATAGGAGCTCTGCTTTCTTTAATATGTCTATTCTACAGTTGCTTTTTCGACCAACCAGGGTAGGAGAATGTCGCTGCCTATGGGTATGTTGTTGGGGTCGGAGAAGTTGTTGTAGAGTATAATGTATTTTACGTAATCTTTATGTCCGTATGTCTTTCGCGCTAAGCGATAGAGTGTTTCGCCTGCTTGGAGTTTGTGGGTTTTGAATGTCCCAATAATATAGAAACTACCAACTTTAACTTGTGGGTATTCCTTCCAGAGCAAGTCGATGCTTTCTTTGTCGAGTCCGCGGATTACGGAGAGTGTATCGGGGAGTGACTGGCGTAGTTTTAGTGCAAGTGCAGCCGTGTCAGTAGGTACGGGCTGTTGTAATAATGTGTCTGTAGTAAGGCTGTCGATTGATGCGCTATCTGTGGTCGCGTAATTTATAGTAGAAGTGTTGGGCGATATTGGGTCGTAACCTAATGGGATGAGATGGTGATATCCTGCGAGGTAGCTCACTATTGCTATAATTATGCCGATGAGCGTGTTGCGCAGTTTGTGTTTGCTGTTTGTAGTCGTATTCATTTCGTCTTCGAGATTTTCTTCGTTGTTGTTTTCTTTAATATTGTTTAAATCTTCTTTTTCTTCAAATGTTTCTTCGTATGATATCTCAGGGTGAACTTCTTTGTACGTTACATTTACGGTTGAGTTTGAAGCATTGGAAGTTTCGTCGGGTTCGAAAATCTCTTTGTTTTCTATTTCATTTTCGTTTTCAATCTTAACAAACTGTATGTCTGCGTCGGGTTGAGTTGCTGCTTGTGGGTTAGAAGTGGTGGCAGCATTCTGCTCTTCAGGTTGGTGCGAGTCGTTGTCGGCTTGCAGTGTTTGCTTTAAGTCGGTTGCGTCTGTGTTGGGAATGCTTGACGACGAATGTGCTTTTTCTGTTGTTGTGTTTTCAGGTTTGTCTAACAACGTTTCATTTTGTTCCGTATCGACAGATTCTTGTTCTACTTGAAGATTGCATTCTGCATCGATGGCCTCTAACTCTTCGTTTGTTGTAGAGTCGGGTAGGATGATTGTTTCAAAATGTGAAAAAGGTTTGTTGACTTGTTCTTTGAGCGTGCTGTCAGGGGTAAATGCAATCTTTGTGTGACTGCTTATCTGGTAGCGTTCGCCTGTGTTGATTTTAATACTTTCGCGCTCGTTAATGTTGATGAGTTTGAATGTGCCAAATCCTTTGATTTTTACAAAAGAATCTTCTTGCAGTACTTCTTCTATAAGTTCAAAAAAGCCTCGCACAAAAGCCTCATTACTTTTGCGCGTTGCCC
>JAFOWI010000290.1 GCA_017425985.1 Bacteroidaceae bacterium
CGACGCGCTTCCGATCTGCACGCCTACTAAGCCCACAGGACGCCCTCGACGTCCGCCTGCCTTCGCTTCAGTTGCCCCGCAAACGTCGCTAGCATGTTTTTGTAGACGCCCAACGACGTAGCACGGACGAGCCATGCATGCCATCAAGCGCCCACGCAGCACGCCTACTAAGCCCACAGGACGCCCTCGGCGTCCGCCTGCCGTTGCCCACTCGACCCGTCGACGTCGCCGACGTGTTTTTGTAAACGCCCAACGGCGTAGCACGGACAAGCCATGCATGCCATCAAGCGCCCACGCAGCACGCCTGCTAAGCCCACGGGACGCCTATGCCGTCTGCCTGCCTGCGCCTCAGTCTGCCTCCAACACCTCTACCCCCCTTATATATGCTTAAAAAAGTTTTGCCCATGTGACAGGAGTAGACATGGATTTTCCAGAGAATCATAATGAAAATGTACAACCCAAATATGCGCGGTCTAAGGTACAAACACACATCAGCCTTCATAATTGACTTTAATATGTATAAAAAAATATTTTTCAACAATTTTTTTTGATTTTTATTTTTTTCAAAAATTCCAAAAAATTAGTAATAAATTAATAAAAAATAGGGAAAATATCGAAAAAATATGAAATCAACTCCGAAAATTCACAAATAAATATGTGAACCTTAAAATATAAAATTTAATAAATTTTAATTTTTAAAAAGAGACGTAAAAATTAAAAAAGCGTAAAAATAAATTATAAAATAATGATTAAAAGTCGGAAAAATATGGAAATGCTCGAAAACACTTCTCAACATGTCAAATTAATGATAAGATGCATATTTGCACAAACAAAAGATGTTTCAATATCGTACGAACCGTAAAAGTAACGAAAATGATGCGAAAGAGCCACGTTAGGCGGAAACGTTTGAGAATAGATAATGGAAAGTAGATGAATATGTTTGTTATGCATGGAGGTTGTTTCAAAATCCTTTGATTTATGTACGCCATGAACATCCGCATGTTTTGTTTGGAACTCGATGAATGTTGCGCAAGCCACGACCGATGCGGGCAGGCCACGGCCGACCGTTGTGTGCAGGCACGTCCGACGACGGCCGACCGTTTGTGCTGTCCAAGGGCTATGATGGCATGCCACGCCCGACGACGGCCGACCGTCTATGCTGTCAAAGGGCGAAGATGGCATGCCACGCCCGACGACGGCCGACCGTCTATGCTGTCAAAGGGCGAAGATGGCATGCCACGCCCGACGTCGTTCGACCGTGTGTGCTGCAAAAAGGCGAAGATGGCATGCCACGCCAGACGCCGTTCGACCGTGTGTGCCCAAAGGCGATGATGGCATGCCACGCCCGACGTCGCTCGACCGTGTGTGCTGCCCAAAGGCGATGGTGGCATGCCACGCCCGACGTCGTTCGACCGTTTGTACTGCCCAAAGGCGATGATGGCATGCCACGCCCGACGTCGCTCGAACGTGTGTGCTGCCCAAAGGCGATGATGACATGCCACGCCCGACGTCGTTCGACCGTGTGTGCTGCCCAAAGGCGTATTTTGCAGTCCACGCCCGTTCGGCGCAGGCCTTTGCAGATGCCGCCTGGCCGCGGACGTGCTGCGTACGCAGACCCATTTGCCCCTTGACATCTAACTTGGCTTTAATAATCGCACCCGACATCCCGAAAACCTCTTACAGTGACATGTCATTAGTCCCTTAACATGTCATTAGGCTTGATAAATGAACTCAACTTCACGAAAAACTCGCAATGGGGCTCAGAACGCATAGCTCAACACTTAGCGGCAGACTAGTGAACTTCACTTGCCGTGTTACTTTTGAAACTTATATTTCAACACTTAGTTATTTTTTCCTCTTCGAAGGATGCAGGCAGCACGCGAACCTCACATTTGAAAAGTTAGAAAACGACATCGGGCGTGGCATGACATCACCTTCCTTGGACTACAAGCACGGTCCGATGACGTCGGGCGTGGCATAACATCACCAACCTTTGACAACACACAC
>JAFOWI010000291.1 GCA_017425985.1 Bacteroidaceae bacterium
AAAATCACCCTCGTGCCTGCCAAGATCATACACGCCATCGGCAGGCAGAACGCTGTCTTCAAAGGAAACCGCGCCGTCCGAAGTAGTCAGGCAGATATTGGAAAGCCGAACGCTCGTATCATCTGCAACAATGCGCAGCGCGCCCGCAATCGCCCGCGAGATGGATCCTGACAGTTCATTTTCCGTTGCCTCGACCGGGATCGCCCAATCGCCCTGATGACGCATGAACATGCTCTGCACATGGTAATTGGGCGTCTTCGCAACGCCGAACAGAAAGCGCGCCTCAAGACCTTCGAAGAAGACCCCGATATGGAAATTCGCGACGGCAGATTTGGTCCCTACGTAGCCTACAAGGGCACGAACTACCGCCTCTCAAAGGCGCAGGCTGCCAAGGTTGAAGAAATGACCTACGAAGATTGCCTGAAGCACATTGAAGCCGAGGCCGACAAGAAAAAGAAGAAAAAATAATCTCCACACCATCGCACAGATGAAAGCAATCATTCTCATCGGCTACATGTGTGTAGGCAAAACCACCGTTGGCCGCCACATTGCCAAGCACTTAGGTTGTCAGTTCTACGACCTCGACTGGTACATCGAAGAGCGCTACCGTAAAAAAGTGCCCGAAATATTTGCAGAGTCGGGCGAGGAAAAATTTCGCGACCTCGAACGAAGAATGCTCCACGAAGTAGCTGAATTTGAGAATGTCGTACTCTCCTGCGGTGGCGGCACACCTTGCTTCTTCGACAACATTGACTACATGAACGAAGTGGGCACCACCATCTATATGCAAGCCACGGCGGACGTCATCCTGGAGCACTTCAAACTGAGCAAGAGCGAACGTCCCTTGCTGAAAGGCAAGAGTGCCGACGAACTCCGCAACTTCGTGGAAACGCAGCTTGAAGCCCGAGCACCTTTCTACGAGAAAGCACAGCATAGCGTGCAGGTCGATGTGTTGCACGACGCAAAACGCGTGAACGACCTCGCACTCCAAATCATTGAGCAACTACAACGTGAGCCGGCAGCTCAGCAGTAATCAACACGTCTGCATCGCTGCTCACAACAATCCAGCATTATCAATCACCAATTTTATACAATCTTACAAACATGCGTAAATGGCGAATTGAAGATTCCGAAGAACTCTACAACATCAAGGGTTGGGGAGTAAACTACTTCGGCATCAATGAAAAGGGAAACGTCTATGTCACACCTCGCAAGAATGGTGTGCAGGTGGAATTGAAGGAAGTAGTCGATGAACTATCGACGCGCCACATTCAAGCCCCGGTACTGCTGCGTTTCCCCGACATCTTGGACAATCGAATTGAAAAAACCGATGCCTGCTTCAAGAAAGCAGCCAAGGAATACAACTTCCAGGGCGACCACTTCATCATCTTCCCCATTAAGGTGAACCAGATGCGACCCGTCGTTGAGGAAATCATCTCGCATGGTAAGAAATACAACCTCGGACTTGAAGCCGGTTCGAAGCCTGAACTCCATGCCGTGCTGGCAACCAACATGGACTCGGATTCGCTCATCATCTGCAACGGACACAAGGACCAGAACTTCATCGAGATGGCACTGCTCGCTCAGAAGATGGGTAAACGCGTATTCCTCGTAATCGAAAAATTGCCCGAACTCAAAATCATCGCTGAAGCAGCCGAAAAACTCGGCGTGCGCCCCAACCTCGGCGTGCGCATCAAGCTGGCTTCGAGCGGCTCGGGCAAGTGGCAGGAAAGCGGCGGCGACGCTTCAAAGTTTGGGCTCAACTCCTCAGAACTCCTCGAGGCACTCGAACAGCTGGACAAACTCGGTATGCGCGAATGCCTCCAACTAATGCACTTCCACATCGGCTCGCAAATCACCAAAATCCGCCGTATCTCCACCGCCCTCCGCGAAGCTGCACAGTTCTACGTTCAGCTCAACGCCATGGGCTTCAATATTAAGTTCGTGGACTGCGGAGGCGGATTGGGAGTCGATTACGACGGCACACGCTCCAGCAATTCTGAAAGCTCGGTCAACTATAGCATTCAGGAATACGTCAACGACTGCGTTTACACCTTCGTTGAAGCCTCAAACAAGAACAACATTCCGCACCCCAACATCATTTCGGAAGGCGGACGCTCATTGGCTGCACACCATGCCGTGCTTGTGCTCGACGTGCTCGAAAGTGTGTGCCTCCCCCAAATGCCCGAGGATTTCCATCCCAACGAAAACGACCACAAGCTCGTTCACGACCTCACAGAAGTATGGGATAACCTCTCCACCCGCTCAATGCTCGAAGACTGGCACGACGCTGAGGACATCCGAGAAGAAGCACTCGACCTCTTCCGCCACGGAATCATCGACTTGAAGACACGCGCTCAAATCGAAAGTCTGTACTGGAGCATCTCACGCGAGGTGGCAGAGCTCGTACATCATCAAAAGCATGCCCCCGAAGAGTTGCGCAAGCTCGACAAGCAAATGTCGGACAAGTACTTCTGCAACTTCTCGCTGTTCCAGTCGCTCCCCGACTCGTGGGCGCTCGACCAACTTTTCCCCGTAATGCCTATCTCGCGCCTCAACGAGCGCCCAACACGCTCGGCAACGATTCAAGACATTACGTGCGACTCGGACGGAAAGATTGTGACCTACGTCAACCAGAATCAGCAAACCAATTACATCCCACTCCACACGATTAAGCAAGGCGAACACTACTACATCGCAGTGTTCCTCGTAGGAGCTTATCAGGAAATTCTGGGCAATATGCACAACCTCTTTGGCGACACCAATGCCGTGCACATCAACGTCAACGACGAAGGCTACGAAATTGAGAAAACCATTGATGGCGAAACCGTTGCCGACGTATTGGAGTACGTACAGTACGACCCCAAGAAGTTAGTGCGCCGACTCGAAATCTGGGTAAGCAAGGCCGTGAAAGAAGGTAAGATTACCGAGAACGAAGGCAAGGAGTTCATCTCCAACTATCGTGCCGGACTCTACGGATATACATACTTGGAATAATGAAGGAAAAACTTACAATTATAAAAGTGGGTGGCAAGATTGTGGAAGACAAAGACAGTCTTGCCGCCCTACTCGTGCAATTTGCCAACATCAAAGGTCATAAGCTGTTGGTGCACGGAGGTGGTCGCACAGCCACAGACATCGCAGCCCGACTCGGAGTCGAAACCACAATGGTCAACGGTCGTCGCATCACCGACGCTGCGATGCTCGACGTTGTGACGATGGTCTATGCCGGACTTGTGAACAAAAACGTAGTGGCAAGCCTACAGGCAGCAGGTATCAACGCTCTCGGACTCAGCGGAGCCGACATGAACGTGATGCGCTCGGACAAGCGCCCCGTAAAGGACGTGGACTATGGTTTCGTAGGCGATGTTAAAGAAGTAGATGCCGACCGCCTTGCACAGCTCATCACCTCGGGCATCACGCCCGTCATGGCTCCTCTGACACACGACGGAAAAGGCTCTATGCTCAACACCAACGCTGATACTATTGCTGGCGAAACAGCCAAAGCCTGCGCCAAGCACTTCGATACAACGCTTGTATATTGCTTCGAATTCCCTGGGGTTTTGAGCAACCCTGAAGATATTAATTCAGTCATTCCCGTCATCACACCTTCATCCTTCGAAACACTTAAAGCCGAAGGCGTCATTACGGGTGGCATGATTCCTAAAATAGAA
>JAFOWI010000292.1 GCA_017425985.1 Bacteroidaceae bacterium
ATTTAATAGAAAGAGTATATGAGAAGATGTTCATTTGCATTATTGGTTCGAGTTTTCACATTGCTTGTTGCTATCATGAGTATTACTTTTGTTCATGCTGCAAAATATCGTGTAGTGACAACATCAACATTGAATGTTCGTAGTGCGCCGACTACGAATTCAGACAAGATTTCAGTTGTATCAGGTGGCGATATTGTGAATGTCGTAGAGAAAGGAAGCGATGATTGGATGAAAATTGAGTTAAATGGTATGACAGGCTATGTGTATGGAAAGTATTTAGAGGAGATACCGGAACTCTCTTCTTCAGTATCATCTGACGCAGATAAATTTTGGTCTAGGGAAACAAAATTTTGGGTACACTTTTCCATTTTCATTGTTTTGACTATAGCCTTTATCATTTTGTTAGAGGAGCATGGTTTTATTGCCATACTCTGTAATACAGGAGCAGCCTATTGCGTTTGGACTTATACAGGTATAGGTGATTCTTTTTGGTTTTTGGATTTTGAAAGGAATGGTTTCTTTTTATATATGTTGTTTGTATTCCTTATTTTTGTATTCATGACTTGGGCCTTCACTATGTTTTGGGAGTATTTGAAAATGACATTGATGTTGTTTAAGGTTCCTTTGCTTGCTATTGTTGGATTGATAACTGCTGTGTTATGGTTGGCTGCCCTTAAAGATTTAGTATTTGATTTCCTTGAATATCACACATTAATGGCCATTTTAATACTTTTCGGTTCTATTTCATCAGGTCGTCAATTTTTAGGTGTATTTACAGACAGAAATGGTAATATGTGGAATGTTTATAAAGAATAATATTGCTGTTTGGTAAACTTTGAAACGGCAATATATTTCTATATGTTAGAATGCAGCATTTTCGTATGGTTAGCATTGTGTGTGTTAGGGGATAGATGTATTTCGTATTTACAGAATCAGCGCTACGCCTCAGTTTGTTTGATACAAAAGCAGTGCGTAGCGCTGAATTTTAAATGTATGTGTGGCTATGAGTTTTTGTGGCGGTTGGCGCGGCGACGTCGGATGTCGGCTTTTTTCTTTGCTGCGCCTGAGCCGTGTAGCCCGGTGATGTAAGTTTTCTTCTTGGCCTTGGTCTTTACTTTTTCTTCAACGGGCTTACGGAGTTTAGCGCCTTTGAAGGTAATGCCCATGGTCATGGCTTGCGTGATTTCTTCTTCGCCTGCTTTTCGCATAGTTCCGATTGTGTTAGTGTGAAGATTAATGGTGGAACAAACGGATGCCGGTGAATGCCATTGCAATGCCGTATTTGTTGCATGTTTCGATAACATGGTCATCGCGTACAGAACCACCAGCTTGTGCGACATAGCGAACACCGCTCTTGTGAGCGCGTTCAATATTGTCGCCGAAGGGGAAGAATGCGTCTGAACCGAGTGCAACGTCAGTGTTTTGTGCGATCCATGCTTTCTTTTCTTCGCGTGTGAGGATTTCGGGCTTTTCAGTGAAGAACTGCTGCCATACGCCATCGGCAAGTACGTCTTCGTAGTCGTCGGAGATATAGATGTCAATAGTGTTATCGCGGTCGGCACGACGAATCTTTTCAACCCATGGGAGGTTCATCACCTTGGGGTGTTGGCGCAACCACCAAATGTCCGCTTTGTTTCCTGCAAGGCGTGTGCAGTGGATGCGGCTTTGCTGACCGGCTCCGATGCCAATGGCTTGTCCGTCCTTAACGTAGCATACAGAGTTGGATTGTGTGTACTTCAACGTGATGAGCGCAATCATGAGGTCGCGCTTAGCAGCTTCGGGGAAGTTCTTTTCAATCGTGGGGATGTTGTCGAAGAGGGTGTCTGAAGTAAGGTCGATTTCGTTACGTCCCTGTTCGAAAGTAACTCCGAATACTTGCTTGCTTTCGATGGGCGCAGGCATGTAGTTGGGGTCAATCTTGAGCACGTTGTAGCTACCATTTCGCTTTTCGCGAAGGATTTGGAGCGCTTCTTCTGTATAGTCGGGTGCGATGACACCATCGGAAACTTCGCGCTTGATGAGCAATGCTGTTGCCTTGTCGCAAGTGTCAGAGAGG
Organism: Bacteroidaceae bacterium; assembly: GCA_017425985.1. Classification (GTDB taxonomy): domain Bacteria; phylum Bacteroidota; class Bacteroidia; order Bacteroidales; family Bacteroidaceae; genus Alloprevotella. Next base: position 2,057 of record JAFOWI010000292.1, read on the forward strand.
GCGATGAAGTCGCCGTAGCTCGACATGCGGTCGGCTCCGCGAGCACGTGCATAAGCCGTAGCGATGGGAGTAAGGGGTTCCTTGATGTCGTCAACGAAGTAGATTTTCTTCAGTGTGTCGCTCATAGGTTCGCCTACGGCAGCACCTGCGGGACTTACGTGCTTGAAACTTGTAGCAGCAGGAAGGCCTGTTGCGGCTTTGAGTTCCTTAACGAGCTGCCATCCGTTGAGGGCATCGAGGAAGTTGATGTAACCAGGGCGACCGCTCAATACTTCAATGGGGAGTTCGCCTTCGTGCATGTAGATGCGTGAGGGCTTTTGGTTGGGGTTACAACCATACTTTAATGCGAGTTCGTTCATAAAGTTTAGGTATATGTTTTTATTCTTGATTTTTTACTTTGTCGCAAATTTACTAAAAAATGATGGGATAATCACTATTTTAGTATGACATAAGTGTTGATAGAGCTTATTTGAGGATTACTTGAGCATAATACCAGTGAAAATGCGGCCGGAACGTATGCCCAATCGGCGTGCAGAGAAGTAGGAGTTGTGGTGAGTGTAAGTGCAGATGCCGCTGATGGCGATGTTTTGTGGCATGAATCCTGCGTTTTCAAGGCACAATTGGTTTGCGCGCCAAAGGTCGATGTGCCATTTCTGAGTGTTGTTAGCAGCAGGGTAGCGGTGGGTAATAACAGACATAGGGAAACCGGCACTTTCGAATGCTTCATAGACTTCATCGCCGATTTCGAAGGCAGCTTCTGAGATGGAGGGGCCGATGATGGCTTTGACATGAATAGGTTTTGTGCCGTACGTGGCGCTCATTTGTTGGAGGGTTTTGCTGGCAATGTGTGCCACGGTTCCTCTCCAACCTGCGTGAATGGCTGCGATGGCTTTCGTTATGGGGTCGTAGAGTAGGATGGGGACGCAATCGGCGGTGGAGACACCGATGCAGCATTGAGGTATGTTGGTGATGAGCGCATCAATGTCGTTGAGTTCAGGTTGCTGCTGTAGGTCGGCTGTGGTGATGGCGCGTATGTTTGTGCCGTGGGTTTGATGGGGCAGGATGAGTTGGTTGTCCGCTATGCCGAGGTGTCGGCAGAGGAGTGTTCTGTTGCGCGCTACGTTTACAGGATTGTCGCCGCAATAGTGGCATATAGAGAAAGTGGAGTAAGCTCCACTGCTCACTCCACCTTCGCGCTTTGTACTGAAGGCAACGATGTCGTTGCTTAAATCGTATGTTAAGAGATTCATTTTAGTCCTCAAGATCTTCGATTTCGTATTCGTCCAAGTATTCAGCATCATCGTCGTCGGTCTCTTCAATGTCGGCATATTGCCAGTCGGAGAAGTCGGCATTGAAGCGTTCTACTTCGCGGTCGCGGTGAACGATGCTTCCGCCTTCGCTAATGGCCTGGAGCTTGTTGCTTTCAGCATTGAGTTCTTCCCAAAGCAAGTCCTTGAGTTGCTGAATGCCTTGACCTGTAACGGCAGAGATGAATACAACAGGGAGGTCGTCGGGGAGTTCTTCCTTGAGCATCTCGATGAGTTCGTCGTCGAGCAAGTCGGACTTTGTAATAGCCAAAATACGATGCTTGTCGAGCATGCCGGGATTGAATTGGCGGAGTTCGTTGAGTAGGATGTCGTATTCCTTAGCAATGTGCTCGGTGTCGCCCGGAATCATGAAGAGCAGGAGAGAGTTACGCTCAATGTGGCGAAGGAATCGGAGACCTAATCCGCGACCTTCGGCAGCACCTTCGATGATACCGGGAATATCAGCCATGACGAAAGAGCGTCCGTCGCGGTAGGGAACGATGCCTAAGCTGGGTTCAAGAGTCGTAAAGGGGTAATTGGCAATTTTGGGCTTTGCCGAACTAAGTGCAGAGAGTAGGGTAGATTTACCTGCATTGGGGAAACCAACAAGACCTACGTCAGCAAGGAGTTTGAGCTCGAGGATGACCATCATTTCCTGCATAGGCTCGCCAGGTTGTGCATAGCGTGGTGTTTGGTTGGTGGCTGAACGGAATTGGAAATTTCCTAATCCGCCGCGTCCGCCCTTGAGGAGCATGACAACCTGTCCGTCTTCAGTGACGTCGCAGACGTATTTGCCCGTTTCGGCATCGTAAACAACTGTGCCGCAAGGAACGTCAATGTATTTGTCCTCTCCATCGGCTCCGTGTGAACAGCACTTTGAACCATTACCGCCATGACCAGCAAAGACGTGGCGTTCATAGCGCAGGTGGAGCAGTGTCCAATAGTTGTGATTGCCTCTTAGGTAAATGTGTCCGCCGCGTCCGCCATCTCCTCCATCGGGACCACCGTTAGGTTGGTATTTAGCACGATGAAGGTGCATAGAACCGCGTCCGCCCTTTCCTGAACGGCAATATATTTTTACGTAGTCAACGAAATTGCTTTCTGCCATTATTCGTAATTTAGAAGGAAAAAAGTTTTTGTGTGGAAGAACTTAGAGTGAGTCAATAACGTTGCAGAGTGCAGCGTTGATAGATTCCAATGTGCCGCTACCGTTGATAGCATGGCGGAGTCCTTCCTTTTCGTACCATTCAATAAGTGGTGCTGTTTGATTGAGATATACGCCGAGACGCTTTTTTATCGTTTCTTCGTTGTCGTCAGCTCGTCCGCTTGTTTGTCCGCGCAGGATGAGTCGTTCCATAAGTTCGGCTTCGGGAACTGCGAGTTCGAGCATTGCGCTGACTGCAGTGCCACGTTCTGCAAGCATAGCTTTGAGCGCTTCTGCCTGGGGAACTGTGCGTGGGAATCCATCGAAGATAAGTCCTTCGCATGGGCAGAGTTCGTCGTATTTGTGCGCAAGAATTTCGATCATCAAAGCATCGGGGATGAGGTGACCATCATCGATGTAGCTTTGGGCTGTTTTTCCTAATTCTGTACCTGCTTTGATTTCAGCGCGCAAGACGTCGCCCGTAGAGATATGCTTGAAACCATATTTAGAAATGAGCAAATCGCTCTGTGTGCCTTTGCCAGAACCTGGTGCACCAAAAATGACGATGTTCTTCATACTTGTAAAAAATGTATTTGTGTGATGTTATGTATTGACGATATCTGAAAGTATTATTGGACGATGGTATAGATGTCTCTGAGGTTGCGTCCGTGACCATCGTAGTCAAGTCCGTAGCCAACTATGAAATCATTGGGAATTTCGAAGCAGCAATATTCAATGTCGAGTTCAACCTTGAGATTGTTGGGCTTTACAAGCAGTGTTGAAATGTGTACATCCGCAGGATGTTTTTTATCCAAGAGTTCAAGCATTTCCTTCATTGTGAGCCCTGAGTCAACAATGTCTTCAACGATAACAACTGTGCGATCTTCAACATCAACATTGAGTCCTACGATTTCCTTGACATGTCCCGTAGAAACAGTGCCTGTATAGGATGCCATCTTGACAAAAGTAACTTCGCAGGGAATTTTGATGTTGCGTAAAAGGTCGGCAGCGAAAATGAACGCACCATTCAGTACTACAACGAAGAGCGGATTTTTGCCTTCAAGGTCCTTATTGATTTGTGCAGCAATGGCCTCAACGCGTTCGGTAATGGTGGCTTCGCTGATTGATATCTCAAATGTTTTGTCGTTTACAACAACCGTTTTCATATTTAGTAATAAGTTTTGTGGGATTTGCTTTATTCGTATATTTGAGCAGCCCACGTATGGGAATTTTTGATTCTATTCGGCAAATTTACAAAAAAAGTTACTTGAAATAGTTAGATTAGCAGGTGTTTTTTTAAAAACGCTATCGTTTTATGGTATGGCGAGAGGCATAGATTGTTATGAGAGGGATGCTTTATGTCGGATTTAGGTATGATATGTAAAAAAAACTTATTAAATTCGCTCGTGTTTCATATAACAGATTTATTGAGTGAAAATTGTAAATTTATATTTTTGAAATTGCGATGAAAGAACTACATATATTTTACGCTCCTGAGATAGAGCAGACCCACGAACTGCCACAGGAAGAAGCTGCTCATGCTGTGCGCGTTTTGCGTATGTCGGAGGGAGATGATTTGGTCGTGACTGATGGTAAGGGTGCATTTTATGATTGCGTCATTACGTTGGCTTCGAATAAGCATTGCATGGTAGAAATAAAAGGCAAGCGAGAGGGAGAAGCGCTTTGGAATGGTGAGATTCACCTTGCTGTAGCGCCTACGAAAAATATGGACAGAATGGAATGGTGGGCAGAGAAGGCTACGGAAATTGGTATCGATGCAATTCACTTTGTGCAATGTGTGAACTCGGAGCGCAAGGTGATGAAGTGTGAGCGCATTGAAAAGATTGTAGTTTCGGCGATGAAGCAAAGTCATAAAACGGTCAAGCCGGGTGTGAAGGAAATGGTGAGTTTCAAGCAATTTATCAAGACGCCTTTTGAGGGGCAGAAGTTTATAGCACATTGTTATGACGAAGTTCCGGGCGTGAGTGTTGAAAAACCATTTTTAGCAGATGTAGTAAAGTCGAACGGGGCTTCGTTGGTGATGATTGGTCCTGAAGGTGACTTTAGTATAGATGAAGTGAAATTGGCAGTCGATGCGGGATTTGTACCAATCAGCTTGGGTAAGAGCAGACTCCGCACAGAAACAGCTGCATTGGTAGCTGTGCATTTGATGGCATTGGCAAAACGATGCTGAGTAGGAGTGGATGTTGATGATAAATTATTGTAACAGTATGCAAGCAATTATTGAATTATATAGGGTAACGTACGGCGAGGCGCCGGCAAATGTTGCGGCATTGGCAAAGGCGGGGAGTAACCGCAGATATTACAGATTGACGTCAGGGCAAGGGGTAAGCGTTATAGGTGTGATTGGTACATCGGAGAGCGAGAATGCAGCATTTGTGTATCTGTCACAGCATTTTAAGCACAGCGGATTGAATGTGCCTGAGATTATTGCTGTAAATGAAGATACGTGTTGCTATCTGCAAACAGATTTAGGCTCTTCTTCATTATACGATGCTTTGGCAGAGGGACGCGCGACTGGGACTTATTCTGAGACGCACATGAATCTGTTGGGCGCTACCATCAAGCAGTTGGCCCGCATGCAGATTCAAGGAAATGTGAATTTGAATTATGAACAATTATTGCCACCGGTAGTTTTTAATGCGGAGGCTGCAATGTTTGACCTCAATTATTTTAAGTATTGCTTTTTAAAAACTACGGATGTTCCTTTTGATGAAGTGCGCCTGGAACATGATATGCAGGAATTTGCAAACAGTTTGGTTAATATAGGCCAAACGAATGCCTTTGGTTTTCTGTATAGGGATTTTCAGGCTCGCAATGTGATGCTTGTGCATGGAGAACCTTATTTTATAGATTTTCAGGGAGGAATGAAGGGACCTGTGCACTATGACGTAGCATCGTTCTTATGGCAAGCGTCGGCGAAGTATTCGGACGAATTGCGTAGTCAGTTGATTGAGGAGTATTTGGATGAACTGCAGAGTCTTGTAGCTGTTGATAGAGCTAAATTTAAGCAGCAATTATTGGAATTTGTACTATTTCGAACACTGCAAGTGCTTGGAGCCTATGGATTGAGAGGATATTTTGAGAAAAAGGAATATTTTATCAAGTCGATACCGCAGGCTATTGCTAATTTAAAGCAACTGCTTGAGGCTGATGTTGTCAATAAATATCCTTATATGGAACATGTGCTGAAATTGTTGGTGGCATTGAAGAGTGACGAAGAGCAACAATGTAAGCCAGAGAATCCGGGTGAAAAAATACTGCCCCCATTAGATGATGCACCAAAATTGAAAGTGAGAGTCTTTAGTTTTTCCTACAAGAAAAGTGGTATCCCATGTGATGAAAGTGGGAATGGCGGAGGATATGTTTTCGATTGTCGTTCGACACATAATCCCGGGCGCTATGAACCTTACAAAAAGCTAACAGGATTGGATGCCTCTGTAATAGAATTTCTTGAGAATGATGGTGAGATTTTTGAATTCTTAAAACCGATATATACTTTGGCAGAG
>JAFOWI010000293.1 GCA_017425985.1 Bacteroidaceae bacterium
GCGCAACGAACTCGACGCTGCGGGCTACACGGAAGTCGAAACGCCCATTCTTCAGAGCATTGCCGGCGGCGCAAGCGCTCGTCCCTTCATCACCCACCACAACACGCTCGACATCGACCTCTATTGCCGCATCGCAACCGAACTTTACCTGAAGCGCCTCATAGTTGGTGGTTTCGAAGGTGTGTTCGAAATCGGAAAGAACTTCCGCAACGAAGGCATGGACCGCACTCACAACCCCGAGTTCACTTGTATGGAACTCTACGTTCAGTATAAGGACTACAACTGGATGATGTCGTTCACAGAACAACTGCTCGAAAAGATTTGCGTAGCTGTAAATGGTTGCACAGAAACCGTTGTCGATGGCAAGACCATCAGCTTCAAGGCGCCTTACCGCCGCCTCCCCATCCTCGATGCCATCAAGGAAAAGACGGGCTACGACCTCAACGGCATGAGCGAAGACGAAATTCGCGAAGTGTGCAAGAAGCTCAACCTCGAAATCGACGAAACGATGGGTAAGGGCAAACTGATTGACGAAATCTTCGGCGAATTCTGCGAAGGCACTTACATCCAGCCTACATTCATCACGGATTACCCCGTAGAAATGTCGCCTCTGACAAAGATGCACCGCTCTAAGCCCGGACTTACCGAACGTTTCGAACTCATGGTCAATGGTAAAGAATTGGCAAACGCTTATTCAGAACTCAACGACCCCCTCGACCAGGAAGAACGCTTCAAGGAACAGATGCGCCTCGCAGATAAGGGCGACGACGAAGCGATGATTATCGACCAGGACTTCCTCCGCGCACTCCAGTACGGCATGCCTCCCACCAGCGGCATCGGTATCGGTATCGACCGCCTCGTAATGTTGATGACAGGCCAAACAACGATTCAGGAAGTACTCTTCTTCCCCCAAATGCGCCCCGAAAAAAAGATTGCGCGCGACAAGGCTGAAAAGTTTGCCGAAAAGGGCATCCCCGCAGAACTCGTTCCTATTCTCCACAAGGTAGGTTATAACCTCGTCAGCGACCTTCAGGGTGGCAATCCCCAGAAGATTAACCAGCAGATTGGCGAAGTCATCAAGAAGTACAAACTTGAAGTGACAAAGCCCAGCGTGGCAGAAATTGAACAGTGGACCTTATAGAAATGAAAAAGGAGAAAGAGGAAAGGAGAAACAAGCTAGCGCGATAGGCGTCATGCCAAATTATTTCTCCCTTCCTCAAAGGCTCACCGCCATCCCTCCTTCTTCCATTGAGTAAACGGGTAGATAGGTATAAGTGGAAATAATTCAGGGCAAACATTGCGCAAGGTTCTTTCCCCTTTCCTTTCTGCTTTCTCCCTTTAATAAATATGTCTCGTTTCTTTAACTTCTTCTCCAACGAAAACGGCAATGCGATAAACAACGCAAACGTAGAATGGGGAACAAACATAGCCGTAATGGGCGGCGGAAGCTGGGCAACAGCTATCGCAAAGATGCTACTTGAACGCACGTCTCACATTCACTGGTACTTGCGAAATCAAGACACCATTGACAACTTCAAACGCATGGGCTACAACCCATCCTACCTGACGAGCGTCAGATTCGACATAAACCGAATCACATTCTCAAGCGACATCAACGAAGTCATCACAAACTGCGACACACTCATCTTCGTCACTCCCTCGCCCTACCTTAAGAACCACCTCAAGAAGCTTAAGGTAAAGCTACACAACAAATTCATCGTCACAGCCATCAAGGGGATTGTGCCCGACGAAAATCTCGTCTGCACAGAATATTTCCGACAGGTTTACAATGTGCCCGAGGACAACCTCGGAGTGCTCGGAGGCCCCAGCCACGCTGAAGAAGTGGCTTTCGGACGCCTCACCTACCTCACCATAGGCTGCACCGATGAAGCCAAAGCACAGATGCTTGCCGAAAAAATTTCGAGCGACTACGTCAAAACGTCAACCAGCCAAGACGTCGTCGGCATCGAATACGCATCAGTGCTCAAAAACGTCTATTCCATCGCTGCCGGAATTTGCAATGGCCTTAAGTACGGCGACAACTTCCAATCCGTGCTCATGTCGAACGCGGTGCAGGAGATGAATCGTTTTCTCAAAGCCGTTTACCCCATTGAGCGCAATGTTTACGATAGCGTGTACCTTGGCGACTTGCTCGTGACGGGCTACTCCAATTTTTCGCGCAACAGAGTCTTCGGACAAATGATTGGCAAAGGCTATTCCGTGAAGTCCGCACAAATCGAAATGGAGATGATAGCCGAGGGCTACTATGGCACGAAGTGTATGAAGGACATCAACAAACACTACCGTGTCAATATGCCCATCCTCGACGCTGTTTACAACATCCTCTACGAGCGCATTTCGCCAAACATCGAAATAAAATTGCTCACCAACTCGTTCCGATAAAAAATGCGTGCATTCCGCACTTTGGAGCAACGACATTTTTAAACAAAAAATAGGTGCTCCGAGCGACCGGATTTTGCGCAAAACAAAGTCCGAAAATCCTCGAAAATCGGGCGACAACGCTACGAGTTATAGTTAACGAAACGTTAACTTAATCTTAAAAAAATGTTAAAACGACGTTTTTCTTCGATTTGGATTTCGCCGAAAAATGTTGTATCTTTGTACTACAAAGGGAGAGCCAAGCTGGTTTTCCCTTTTTTTTCGCCCAAAATGCTCAAAAACAACCTCAAAGCTTGTTAAAACAAGGTCCGATGTTGTTAAAAATACCTCCGATGTTGTTTTTTCGACCTCCGACATTCTAAGCAACAAAGCGAATATCGGATTTTTAACCTCCAATTTTGAAATCTCTACATTACATTTAAGAGCAAAATGAAAATATTTTTTATTTCCCCATTTTAACTTAAAAAATGTTAACGGCGGAGTTGGGAAATCAAGCTCAAATTCCGCTAAAAATTGCACAAGCCGATGCGAGCTCACAGCACAGTTTTTTGCTAAAAAAGCAGCGAAACACTCCGGTGCCTCTTACCCCAAAATAAGAAGCTCAACACCCACATCGAAATCAGCGCACGCACCAAACTCCAAGTCGCAACACGGCAAATTCTCAGCAGTCTTAACTTTTTTTATATCAACACTTTTTGTAAATTTTATAAAAAAGGTGTAAATTCGCAACAAATAACATTAATAAACAACTCATCCCCGGCGGAGTAAAAATCGACCAACGCATTAATCACAGGCTTTCGCTAACAGCACTGTGCGATGGCTGAGATTTTTATACTGCCAAAATTAAAAATCTACCTTACTATGAAGAAAAAACATTTACTTTTTTCTGCACTACTGTTGGCTGCAACAGGATCATGGGCGCAGAGCGTGCCTACACACGAGGCTTACGTACAGTATGCTACGCCCGGCAACTTAGTAGAAGCGCTGAAAAATTGGGAACCCGGCAAGAACTTTGGCGAGGGAGCCAATTATCACGACGAAAACTTCTTCATCTCGCGCGTACCATTGAAAGACCGCTTCATTCCGGGCGACTGGGCTAACGATGCGCTGAACGAAGCCAACGACAAGTACTTCTGTTGGTGTGCTCCCACGGGCGAAATGACCAAGAAGTGGGGTCCGCTTCCACGCTACAACTTCGACGGCGACAATTTCAACATGTGGCAATACGTCAACACGCACTCCAACTGGTCGAACGGCTGGTGGCGCGTGCCCGGAGCGTTCAACGACGTGGCTCACCGCAATGGTGTGCGCACAGGATGCACCTACTTCATCGACTGGGCAACACCCGTCAATTCGTTCAACGAACCCGGCAAGACGCTCTTTGAACTTGCCGAACAAGATTGGGACGACAACTATATTTACGCTGAGAAACTCATCAAGTTCATGCGTTACTACGGCATCACCGGCCTGACATTCAACCCCGAAGGCTACTGGGCAGCAAATGTCAACACAGCTGTGAAAGGTTTCCTTGCCGAATGCCACCGCATCGCAAAGGAACTCAACTGGCCCTTCCACGTTGACTGGTATGCCTTCGTAAGTAATCAGGGCGCACTCAGCGACAACGGCTGTAAGCTCACCATTGGCGCTAACGACCAATGGTTCCACGACCAGGAAAGAAATCAGCCTGTGACCGACGTCTTCTTCCTCAACTACAACTGGAGCGAAGCCGGACTACAGCAATCAGCTGAAGCCGCAAAGCAACTCGGCCGCAACACGTTCGACGTATATGCCGGCTTCGACATGCAGGGCCGCGGCTACGGACAAACGGGCAATGCCGGATGGCAAGCGCTGATGAATCAGCCCGTGTCAGTAGTAGTTTGGGGAGCTCACGACCGTTCGCAGCTCTACATCTCATCTACTGAAGGCGGACAAAGCGACTACGCCGTGCAGAACGAGTATCAGAAGAAGCAGGAAATGCTCTTCTCCGGCGGCAACCGCAACGTGCTCCAGTTGCCCGAACTCAAGGGAGGAGAAGTAACTTCCTCGTTCTCCGACCTCGAAGATTGGCATGGCTACGCAAAGGCCGTGCGCGAGCGCTCTTCGCTCTACGAAGTGCCCTTCGTCACTCGCTTCAACCTAGGCAATGGTCGCTTCTTCAACAACAAGGGCGAAACGACCTGGAACCACAAGTGGTACAACTGGGGTATGCAGGATTTGCTCCCAACATGGCGTTGGTGGATAGATAACGGCGACGGTAAAACCGTACCCGCAAAGCCTCTGCAGGCCGACTTCACATACGACGACGCTTGGTTTGGCGGCTCATGCCTCAAGCTTCATGGCGAAACCGACCGCTCTGACCTCCGCCTCTTTGCCACACGCTGGGACGTAGCAAGCAAGGACGACTCGTTCCGCGTCGTTTACAAAGTGAACTCTGGCACCGACAGCCACCTCAAACTCATGGTTGCCAAGGACGGAGAAACAGCTGCATTCCAAACCGTAGCGCTCCCTGCTGGCAAGCAAGGCGAATGGACCACAGCTACGCTTAAGGCTGCCGACTTCGGACTCAACGCCGGCGACGTGATTGGCTACGTAGGCCTCTCAGCAGAGCAGACACCGGCTAACTACGAAGTGCTCCTCGGCGAAATGGCGTTCGTACCTGCCGGTTTCGCAGTTACTCCCAAAACTCCTGCAATCACTCACTCCGAAGTAATGAAGCGCTATTACAATCGCGCAGACTTCAAGGTGGTGTTCGACATGGGAACGCCCGCAAGCCGCCCCGAAAAATACGATGGCTGCCCTGTTTACAACGAAGAAGTGGGTGCGTGGTACTATGAAATTTACATCAAGCAAGGCGACTCCGAAACGCTCGTAACGACCACAACGTCGTGGGCAGCATACGTTGTCGATGCTCCGCTCAACCCCGCTATTTCAGGTTTGCAAATCGGTGTGCGCGCTATTGGCCTTGACGGTGAAGCCGCAAGCCCTATTACATGGACCCCCGTCATCGAACAAGAGCTCACAATGATTGAGACCCTCACTATCGACAAAGAAGTAATCAAGCCCAACGAAGAGTTTACAATCGGATTTGAGGACCCCAACCACGCTGCATGCGACTTTAACATCTACAACGCGCTCAGTGGCGAACTGGTAGCCTCAGCCGAAAACAAACTCACGCTCACAACTTCATTACCCGAAGTCGGCAGCTACGACGTTGAAGTCATTGCCGACGGCAAGAGCCTCATGAATCGCTCAATCATCCTCGTTTCGCCCGAAGAAACAGGCCGCCTGCCACAAATCAACGACATCACTCTCAGCCGAACTGAAGTCGGACTCGGCAAGCCCGTAACCATCGGCGCCGACATCAACGAAGGAACGACCTACAATGGTGCTCCATGTACAGTATCTCAGTCGCTCTACATGCAGGAACCCTACCAATTTACAGTAGGTTCGAAGGTGACGAGCAATTATAAGAACAACTCGTTCGCACTATGGTTCAAGGTCGAAAAATTTGAGCACGCTTCGCTCGGAACCCTCCTCATGACAAAGGTTCACCGCAACTACGGCGGCACATGGACCGAGTCCGTTTGGGGCGAAATGTGGACGGCCATCCGTCCTGCAGGCTATGCGAAAAATAACAACCTGAAGCGCGACAATGCGGCAAACGAAATTTCTGTAAGCTTCGACGGACCTCCTGCCGGTACGCCCAACTACGAGCACAACAATGATGTTGACGGACTTTCCGACGGCTATTCGCTCCAGCCCAACACGTGGTATCACGTTTGCGTTGTGAAGAACAACCGTAATGAAAAAGTTTACCTCAACGGCAAACTCATCATCGATTGCGAATCGCGCGGAGCCGAACCTAAAAACTGGCGCGGCGCAAACTTCTACGTAGGCGGTTCGATGACAAACCTCGCTTCCTTCACAGGATGGGTTGACGAAGTTCAGATTTGGAAGAAATCGCTCACTCAGGAAGAAGTGCTCGAAGCCATGAAGGGCTACACTGAAGCACCCAAGGACCTCGTTGGTTACTTCACGTTTGAAAACACCATTACCGACGACGAAGGCAAAATCGGATTCCCCAACATGGGTAGCTCGACAGCTGTAAAGGCCGGCTACATGACAATCGGTAAGGAAGAAAACGGCAAGATGGTTGACCACAAGCAAAATCAATTCACCACAACCGTAGGTGTGCCCTCGCTCACCGGTGTTTACAACGTGACGTTCGAATCTGCGAAGTGGATGGTCGAAGGTGCCAAGTTGCAAAATGCAAGCGGCAACGAAGTCGAAGCCCTCTTCCCCGAAACAGGCGAATACCCCATCACCGTAACTGCTACAAACTCATGGGGAACAACGACCAAGACCGTTACGGACTACATCGTAGTTGACCCAACTGGCATCAACGGCGTAAATGCCGACAACGAAGCCGGCTACATGATTTATCCGCGCGAATTTGAAAACAAGGCCGACGTGCTCTTCGCAAAGGAAGGTACTTTCGTCGTGTCGGTTTACAACACAGCAGGCGCCCTCGTTGCGAACAACGTGCTCGCAGCTCGCGCCGGAGAAGTTCAGGAAATCTCGCTCGGCAATGCTCAGAAGGGCACATACGTCGTAGTCATCAAGAACGAAGGCAAGGCTGTACGCTCATTTAAGATTAGCGTAAAGTAAGCCGACTTGCTACTCAATATTAATATATAAAGCGTGCAGACTGCAAACATCCTACAGTCTGCACGCTTTTTGTTTTGACCGTACCCCCCTCCTCTTTCGCCATTCACCGAGCACCTCATCCTCCGGCCCATCCCTAAAGCAATAAAACCCGGGAAAAATTATTTTTGAAAAAATCTTCTGAAAAATTTGCTTGTCCCGTTTTTAACAACTACTTTTGCGGTGTCATATTCAACTATTACACTAAAACACAAATCAAATTATGATTCAAGTAAATCGCATTTCCTTTGGCTACGGAAAGCAGAAAGATTCCGTATTTAAGGACTTCTCGCTCGAATTTAAGCCCGGAAAAATCTATGGTTTGTTGGGCAAAAACGGAACCGGGAAATCCACGCTACTCTATCTCATCGCGGGCATGCTTCGCCCCGCGTGCGGAACAATCGTTGCCAATGCAATGAATCCACAACAGCGATTGCCTGAATTTTTGCAGAACATTTTCATCGTGCCCGAGGAGTTCGATTTGCCCAAACTGACGTTGCAACAATATGCGCGCATCAATGCTCCGTTTTACCCAAACTTCAGTTGGGAAACCCTTGAGAAAAACCTGCACCAGTTTGAGCTATCCACCGACATCAACATCGGCGCGCTCTCCATGGGGCAGAAGAAAAAAGTGTTCATAAGCTTTGCGCTCGCAACGAACACGAGCCTGCTCCTTATGGACGAACCCACGAACGGACTCGACATCCCGGCGAAGGGGCAGTTTCGCAAAGTCATCGCTTCGAACATGACAGACGACCGCACCATCATCATCTCTACACATCAGGTGGGCGACGTAGGAATGTTGCTCGACAACGTTGTCATCATCGAAAACAACCGCCTGCTGACAAACTGCTCTACGGCCGAAATCACCGAGAAACTCTGCTTCGAGCAACGCTCGCTGGAAGCAACGACCGACGACGCACTCTACTCCACCCCCTCAATCGGCGGGCAACTCATTGTACGAGCAAACACCCACGACGAAGAAACGCCCCTCAACCTCGAACTATTCTTCAATGCAATCCACGCCGTGCCCAACCTCATGGAACGAGCGAGCAAACCATAAGAAAGCCGAACTCTCACAACGCATCAGGCAGCTACCACCGACCTCCAAGCTATTAACAACACACATACTTCACCTACGATGAAAAATTTTTCATTCAACCGCTTCTGCAACGTCATGCGCCACGACCTTACGGAGCATCGCCGCATATATCTCACGATTGCAGGCATACTTACCATCACCTTCACGCTGACCCACTTATTGGGATATCTGATTGAAGAAACTCCCGACCGCTTCGTCGTGCAACTTGGCTTCGTGGCATTGACGCACATCATAGGAACAAACTACTCGCTGAGCAGCATTTATGCGCACATCGACACGAAGGAACACCGCATCGCAAACTTCATGCTGCCGGCCTCAAACTTTGAAAAAGCGCTCGCGCGCCACGTACTTGCCATCCTTGGCTTCAACCTCATCTTCATTGCGAGCTATCTGTGTTCTGAGCTGTTCAACGCACTCTACGTACTGGCGCTCGAAGGAATTTCGGCTGTTCCGCAACATAGTCTGTTACTCAACTGCAATAATGCCATCAGCACCTCACAACTATGGCTTGGACTCAACGAAATACTGCCCTCAATTCCGATTCTCTTTGCGTGCGTACATATTTTCACAAGCAGTTTGTTCGTCTTAGCCAGTGCATATTTCCGCAAGCACGCTTTTGTAAAAACGATGCTCATCATGTTTATCGCAAACCCGATGATACTGACAGCTGTGCCGGGAAAACTGTTTCCGCATTCGGCAAATCACTTCGAACTCACGGTGTGCTACAGCCTCTTCATCCTCGCTTTAGCCGGCGCAACGATTTATTTCGCCTACCGCCACTATTGTCGCATCCAAGTGCTTTAACCCTCAAATAAATCAATCCGCATGAATTTTATAGACGGCCCACCCATATTCGTACAGATTGCCGAGCGCCTGAGCGATGAGATTCTTCAGGGCAAATATGGCGCAGATTGTCGCGTGCCGGGCGTGAGAGATTACTCCATGCTCCTCGAAGTCAACGTCAACACCACCGTTAAGGCCTACGACCTGCTCGCTCAGCGCGGTGTACTCTATAGCCGGCGAGGCTTGGGCTACTTCGTGGCAGCCGACGCTCAGGAGTCAATCCGCAACAGCCGACGCCACGACTTCTTCCAGCACGAATTGCCGCGCATGGTGCAAAAAATGAAGCAGCTGGGCATTTCGCTCGAAGAACTCGCACAAGCATTCAATGAAGCTCAGTCCCACTCATAACCACTCCACCCACTATCATCGGAAACACTTCAGATCTTTCAACGCACACATTTACTAAAAAACTGTATATTATGAAAAAACTATTGCTCGCGCTCGTATGTTGCCTCGCAACAAGCGCATTCGCACAAACACAAACCGAAACCAGCCAACCCGCAAAGCAATCAAAATTCGACTTCCACCTCGTTGCCAATGCCACCGGCAAACATCAGGGAAAGTTTCTGCAGACCGACAACTTTCGCTTTACGTACACACCGACGTGGCGCTTGGGCGTTGTGGCAGAAGTTGGTGCCAGCCTGATGCTCAGCAAGGTTGACGGCATCAAGGATTGGGACAACTCAACCACACTCGGAGGTGGGCTAAACATGTGCCTTTGCACGTTCGAAAACATCAACAAAACAAAGTTTGCGATCAACCTCACAGCCACAATGGGTAGCACCGTTGGTAAAGCCGATTGGAACCATACGTACTACGACTGCTCGCTGTCGCTCACACCCCGAAGCGCGTTGCCATGGTTTGGTATCAACGCCGGCTTCCGCCATTGTAATTCCCACAACAATGCCATCCGCAACTTCAACTCGCTCTACTTAGGCTTCGTCGTTAATTTGTAAGCTCGCGAGCGGCAAAATTTCCACAAATTCGGCAACAAAAACTTCAACCGAAAATATGCATAAAACGGCATTTTTATGCAAATATGCACATATTTATGCACGGGCGGTGAAAGTGGACTTTGCAAAACGCGATGTTAATTGCAAACTCCAAGATAGCAAATTTAGGGGTCAAATGTTAAAATCTTTTAAATTTGCGAAAAAGGCAAATTTGGATTTCGCGCAAAAATGTTGTATCTTTGTACTATGGAAGGGGAAGCTGCACAGTTTCCCCTTTTTTAGGCCCCAAAAACAGCAAAAACAAGGTCAAAGGTTGTTAAAACAAGCTTTGATGTTGTTAAAATTACCTCCGATGTTGTTTTTCCGA
>JAFOWI010000028.1 GCA_017425985.1 Bacteroidaceae bacterium
ATTCAGGGAAATCAGACCGAAACAGAATGCAATCTTCTGGCATCGCTTCTATGCGTTGCCTAAGAGTAATACCATCTATAGAATATTCATTAGCCATTCACCTTTGAAATTTTGATGATTTTTCAAATGCAAAGATATAAAAAGGATTCAAACAAATGATTATTTGGTAAATAAATTATTCGTTTTTCCTACAAATACATGTTTGGGAATGATAATATTAATACCGTTCTTTTAAATAATGCAGATATTCCTTGTCGGTAACTCAATTATTTTTCGACTTACCGACCTACAATAGAAACACTGCTATAGAATTTTGCTTCTTGGGAAAATAAAAACAACGGGAACTTTATGGTATCAATTCATATAGTTCCCGTTTTTGTATATTTGATTATCAGAGTAATAAGTTGTATATTTCGGTTCAAACGTGGAGCCAGCATTTTTGCTCGTTCCACACGTTTGGGCCTTCGCATTGCCCCTATCAATCGAAACGAGCAACGCTGAAGACCCCACGCAGATGAGTATATAAAACCTTGCTGATTGGCTACCATAGCGGCAACGAATTAGGATTGTATATAAACACCCCATAAGGCGTTCCCGTTGCTTTGTTTTTGATTGATAGTTAGAAGTTGCGAAGTTCAAACGTTTCAAAACCAAAGCGTTAGTTACGCCTTTTATGTATGTATGAGTTGACCATCATACACGTTAAATAAGTGTTTCAATGGTTAACGATACAAAATTAAATATTTAATATAGAATTTAACAAATATTTCCTTTTGTTTATGTTAATAATTTTTAGAAATATGTAACATGTCGTTCAACAAAGGTCCTTTGTCAGTGAGCGAAATTACTTTTACGTACTTAGAACTTGACAATACTGCCATTCCAACGGGAAAACCATAATTGTCAATTATTACACGTTTAGCAGACTGTAATATTTTACTTTAAGAGGGTATGACAAAACAAAACCTTGTCATACCCTCTTTCTTTGTATATTTAACACCGTTTATTTAGATTCAGCCATCCGCAAAAAAGATTTTGATTACCTGCGATTGAGATAAAACTACTGCTTAGGATTTATACCAGGGCTTTTCGTATTCTTCGCCGGCAATCTCGCTTGTGTGCGAACCCGCGTATTTACGATCGACTTCCTTGCTTCTATACACATTCGTATCTTCCACAAAGCCGCATTTATCGCAAACATAGTAGCGCCTATAAGTATCTACTTTATAAGTAACGTCGTAGTTGAGATATTCATAAGTTGTGTAATCGCGCGCCATGGTACGCTCATTTTCCTTAGACGTATAGGTTACAGTACGCCCAGACTTATAGGTCTTTGTAGTAGTGACTTCCGTCCAACGCTTCCACTTTTCCGTACGCTTACCGAGCATATTGCCCTGAATGATGTCGCGCCCTGTGTGGTATTCCGTCTTTAAATATTCGTCGTGGTCAAAATTTATCGTAAACAAATTGCGACAATGAGGACAACGCTCGTGGGGGAATTGACAAAGCGGGCTCTTAGCAAGAGAGAAGCTGTACCAACCCATCATCAAGATGAGTATCATAAAAATCGGGAACATGCCCCATGCCATCATAACAATGCTCCATACATAGCACGACAACAACATGACAACAAACATCAGGAGCCGTACCCATTTATCGTCCAAAGCCTTGAACACCGCGGGGTATTTCAGCAACCAACCCATCAACAACACGGGCATAGCGCTTGTACCGAACAACCACAAAAAGCCCCATAATAATATAAATGGTATGATGCAAACGAGCAATACCATATCGCGCGTCGTCATCACGCCAAACGACATTGGTTCGTAGCGAGCGCCTCTTACCATCAAGCTTGTTAAGCCCGAATCGATGATGAAAGCAGAAAGCGGAAATAAGCTCAGACATCCGGCTGCGCGATCAGTAGGTCGGACAAACTCTACAGCCGTAGCCACCGAATCTCTGCCAAAGGTGACGTTCGGAATCCACATCTTACCGGTAGCCGGCTCAAATGCCTTCCAGTTGTATTGCACTTTCAAGCCGTCGCGCATTACATGAACCAACGTAGGCGAACCGAAAGCAGCATTGAGGTCTTCTAACGTTGCGCCCAGACTTTTTTCTTCAAACTTCCGTTGCGTGCTCATGCCGGCAACGCGTCCACGGTTGTACACAAACTGTTCCCAACCGTCGAAAACGGGAACAAAATCGCTGGTTGTGCGATCATTCTCCTCGCCATCGCTGTTGACATACGTATAATTAGAAATATAGCCACTCGACAAATCGGCTTTGATGCTGACAGTGTCGCCTTCATCAGGTCCATCAACCAATACTTGGCGAATATGCGTAAGGTCGGCAGCATCTATCCAGCCTACATCGCCTCGCACGGTTTCAACCAACCATTCCTGCCCGTAGGAAGAGCGCTTGATGGCCAATAACTTCACACTATCGCCCGCTCTCAACGTTGTGCAGAGCGTATCGTCTGAAAATTCCTGACGCAGAATCGCCTTATTTTCAAGGCTAATCGTGGGGCCGTCTTTTTTCAAGTCTGAATAAGCACCATCCCAAAGACCTACTACTGCCGACACCAAAATAAGAATGAAGAAAATCAGACATCTGCGCGCCGGATTAGCTGCTTCAAACAAAATACTTCTGAGTCCCATAATATATAACTATTAAATGAATACTTCGAGTTTCGCAAATGCTCAACTTGTTAGGTTATAAGGTTATAAGATATTCAGGTTTTAAGGTTTACCATTCGGGATACTCCCCCATTCATTTATATAAACGGTCTGGATGGTCCTCAAAACCTTAAAGCGTAGCGACCTAACAACCTCACAACCTAACTCAACAGAAGCTTGCGCAAGTTGAGTAAATACTAACACTATAAATATAAGCAATAATCGTGGAGCATGGTGCGCGGGGCGAACACATCGCTGCTACAAGTAGCCAAGCACCACGTTTCTCTGCGGCTAAAATTACAGTTTTTTCGGTTTTCAAACAAAGCCAGACAACATTTTTTATGAAAAAAAACGTTTTTTACATCGTATCATCCAATTTCTGCGCAACGAAATCATTTTTTACGCACTGCGCCGGCCGTTACGAGCGCTCATTATGCCAAATTTTGTAAAAACGAATGCCCAGAAATTTCCTGTTTTTCCGCAAGCGTGTTCTTTTAAGGAGACGTTAAGATTTTTTAAGAGTAAGAATTAGGTTCGAATGCAAAATACATTCTACTTTTGCAGCGTGAGATCTCAAAAACTATTCATTAACGCATTGTTCAACTTTAAATTTTGACAATTATGAAAAAGATTTTGACTACGATGTTTGTTGCTGTCATCGCTTTGACCGCAAGTGCACAGGTTTACGTTGGTGCCGGAATGAAGGCTTGGCGCGACGCCGACGCTAACAAAACGACGCTCGGACTCAGTCCCGAAGTGGGCTACCACCTTTCGGACAAAGTGGCATTGGGCGTGGCGCTCGACTATCAATACGTGTACAACGCCGGCAGCAAGACCAACTCATTCGCCGTTGCTCCCTACATGCGCTACACCTTTGCGAAGCTGGGCAACATCAACCTCTTTGCCGACGCCACAGCAGGCGTAGCTTCGAGCAAGACGAAGGGCCGCGATAGCGAAACGTGCTGGCAGGCCGGCATTCGCCCCGGTGTGTCGGTGGGATTGACTGACAAACTTTCGTTCATCGCGCACGCAGGTTTCCTCGGCTACCGCGACGCGGATGAAAACGGCTACTTTGGCGACAATGGTTTTGGCGCCGACATCAGTTCGTCGGACCTCATGTTCGGACTCTACTATAACTTCTAAACGACACGATACATTTTCTTAGCAAACAGGTAAACTTCGGTTTACTTGCTTAAAGTGATAGGTGAAGGAGGTGTTCTGCGGGATGCAGGGCGCCTCCTTTTTTTCGTACCGACGGCGCTGTATTCTCAACTTTCGGCGCTGTATTCCTAATATTCTTTGTAATTTTGCCAAACGGGTGGGAAGAACGTAGCCACGCCGACAGTTCCCCTATCCGGACGCTCGCTCCTCCCACTCCCAACGCCACCCCCCAAAGCTCCAACCCCTTATCTCCCACATTGCTCATGCCTTCGCCCAACTACGCCGACATACTCCTGCCCCTCGCTCTGCAGGACACGCTCACCTACCGCATTCCTGCCCACATGCAACTTGCCATAGGGCAGCGCGTCATCGTACCCCTGGGCAAGTCGAAGCGCTACTCGGGTTTCGTGGTGCGACTACACAACGAAGCCCCCGATGGCAACTTCACCATCAAGGAAGTGGAGGACATTGTGGACGAAACACCGCTGCTCCAACCTGCGCAAATCAAGTTCTGGCAATGGCTGGCATATTATTATATGTGTACGACGGGCGAAGTGCTCAAGGCGGCGCTTCCCTCCGGACTGAAACTCGAAAGCGAAGCCCGCATCCTCGCCACAGACACAACGCCCGACGAAGCGCAACTCACACCCCGACAGCTACTTGCTTACAGAAAGCTCAGCGCCGACACACCTCGCTCCATCGAGGACCTGACGCACGAGAACGTAAGCCTCAGCGCACTGCGCTTCCTCATTGACAACGGCTTTGCACAAGTGACGGAACACATGCGCGAGAGCTTTAAGCCGCGCACCGAAACCTACGTACGCCTCCATCCCGACCTGCTCAGCGACGAGCGCCTCAACGAAGTGTTCGACAGCCTGAAGCGCTCGCCCAAGCAAGACGCGATGCTGCTCTCCTACCTCCACCTGTCAAAACCCGCAAGCGCCATCACGCTGCGCAATCCCAAGCTGCTACGCGAGGTGAGCAAGCGCGAACTCCTGCACGAAAGCGGCGGCACCGACAACGTGCTCAAAGGACTCCTCGACAAGGGCATCCTCGAACGCTACTCCGTAGAAGTAGGGCGCCTCAAAGCCTCTGCCGTAGCCCAACAGCTCGGTGCGCGTCCTCTGAGCGACTTGCAGCAGCGCGCCTTCGACGACATTTGCACGCAGTTTGCAGCGCACTCCATCGTGCTGCTGCGCGGCGTCACTTCCTCGGGCAAGACGGAAGTCTATACACAGCTCATTCAGCGCGAACTTGAGCAGGGCAGACAAGTGCTCTACCTGCTACCCGAAATAGCGCTCACCACGCAAATCACCAACCGCCTGGGGCGCATCTTCGGCGACAAAATGGGCGTTTACCACTCGAAATTTCCCGATTCGGAGCGCGTAGAAATCTGGCGCAAGCAGATGAGCGCAGCGCCCTACCCGCTTATTCTCGGCGTGCGCTCGTCGCTCTTCCTGCCCTACCAGAACTTAGGCCTCATCATCGTTGACGAAGAACACGAAACCTCCTATAAGCAGCAGGACCCCGCACCGCGCTACCACGCTCGCGACGCTGCCCTTGTGCTTGCCAAGCAGTTGGGCGCCAAGGTGCTACTCGGCACAGCCACCCCCTCCATTGAAACGTACCACCACGCACGCAGCGGACGCTACGGCCTGGTCGAAATGCTCCAGCGCTTCGGTGGGGTGAACATGCCTCGAATCCAGATTGAGAACGTCAAGGAATTGCGCCGCAAAAAACTCATGAAGTCGCCCTTCTCGCCCGCCCTCGTGGAGCACATCAGCGCTGCCCTTGCTCGCAAGGAGCAAGCCATCGTCTTCCTCAACCGTCGCGGCTACAGCCCCGTGCTCGATTGTCGCACCTGCGGCTGGACGCCCCATTGCACACAATGCGACGTGGCGCTCACCTATCATCAGCGCGAAAACCAACTCGTGTGTCACTACTGCGGCAAGAGTTTCGGCATGCCCGAAAAGTGTCCGCAATGCGGCGACACGCAACTGCGCGACCAGGGCTACGGCACGGAGAAACTCCAGGAATTCATAGCCGAACGCTTCCCCACTGCGCGCACCGCCCGCATGGATCTCGACACAACGCGCTCACGCTCTGCCTACGAGCAAATCATCCGCAACTTTCAGGAGGGCAACACCGACATCCTCATCGGCACGCAGATGCTCACCAAGGGACTCGACTTCGACCGTGTGAGCGTCGTGGGCATCGTCAATGCCGACCAACTCATGAACATGCCCGACTTCCGTGCCCACGAACGCGCTTTCCAGATGCTCTCGCAAGTGGCGGGCCGCGCAGGCCGACGCGACAAGCAGGGCACCGTCATTATGCAAACGCGCCAGCCCGACCATCCGCTCACCCATCAAATCCAGGCGAGCGACTACCTCGGCATGTTCGACGAGCAAGTGCAGGAGCGCCAGCTGTTCCGCTATCCGCCCTTCTATCGCATCATCAACATCTACCTGAAGCACACCGACGACAAGGTGGTCGAAGCCGCCGCCGCCCACCTCGGCTCTATGTTGCGCCCCCACTTCCCCGACAGCCTGTTGGGACCGGAGCGCCCCGTCGTAGCCCGCGTTCAGCTGCTCTACATCCGCAAGTTTGTGCTCAAAGTTGCCCCCTCGCTCCCCCCAGCCGGCGTCAGGGCCACGCTCCATGCCGCCAAGCAGTCGCTCTGCGCCACGGAGGCCTTCAAGCGCGTACAAATTCACTACGACGTCGATCCGCTGTAAGCCTCTGAAAGCAAGAAGCTGGTTGCCACGCACAGAACCTACACCTACAGGCACAGCAATTCAACCCATCCGCGCACTACAGAACAATGCACTCCGAGATACAAAAAATCGCTATTGCGCACCCATCTCCGTACAAAGATAAAACACAGCGAGTTAGGCATCAAAATCAATCGGCCTTTTGGTTTTGGAGACCGACAACGGAGGTGCGCAAAACGGGCGTTTTCAGGGGTGCGAGATTGCAAAACGTGGGGTTGAATTGTTAAGGGATGTTAATTAACACTTTTTTCCCGATTTGGATTTCGAAAAATTTTGTTGTAACTTTGTACTACGAGGGAGGAACCACGCTGTCCCCCCCCTTTTTTTGGCTCAAAAATGGCAAAAACAAGCTCAAAGGTTGTTAAAACAAGGTCCGATGTTGTTAAAATTACCTCCGATGTTGTTTTTCGGAAGTCCGATGTAGGGAATTTGAAGTCGGATTTTTGCGAAGAAAAGTGCGATTTCGGCGCGAAAACCTCGTTTTTCGAAAAAAATACAACTTTTTTCGTTGCTCGCGAATTGTGAATAAATGTTAAAACATTAAAATATGTAATTTTGTCAGAAAATGTTTTAACGAGGTCTTCGCAGTATAGAAAAAAGTGCTTAATTTTGAGGACGTAAAACGATAACAACACACAACACACTGTTATGAATAAAAAAATCTTACTCGCAGCTACGTTTGCCCTCTGCGGTCTTGCCTCGGCTTGGGCGCAACACGTAGTTTGGTTCGACAAGCCTACCTCGCTCCGAGGTAAGCAAATTTGGTATGCCGACCAACGCTATCAAAACGGAGAGAAACCCATCGCTGCCGGCGAGGGAGGTGCGCCTGACCAAGAATGGGAGCGCCGCTCGTTGCCCCTCGGTAACGGCTCGATAGGTTGCAATGTGATGGGCTCCATCGAAGAAGAGCGCTACACGCTCAACGAAAAGACCCTGTGGCGCGGAGGTCCCAACACCGCCAAGGGCGCAAGACACTACTGGAACGTCAATAAGGAGTCGGCCCACCTATTGCCCGAAATCCGCCAGGCATTCCTCGACGGCGACAACCGCAAGGCAGCCAACCTGACGGCACAAAACTTCAACTCCGAAGTGCCCTACGAAGCATGGCGCGAACCCGAGTTTCGCTTCGGCTCATTCACAACGATGGGCGAACTCATCATTAAAACGCAGTCGCGCACAAACTCCGTGCGCAACTATCGTCGCGCGCTCGACATCGACCGAGCGATTGCCACCGTTTCGTACGAAGAAGGCGAAGTGATCTATACGCGCAAGACATTCGTTTCCTACCCCGACAATGTCATGGCCATTTACTTCACAGCCAACGTTGAAGGCGAGCAAAACCTCACCCTCTCGTACACGCCCAACCCTTGCTCTGAGGGAAAAATAAGGAAGGACGGCCAAAGTGGCATCGTGTTCAGCGGAGAGCTCGATAACAACGGCATGGAGTACGCCGTGCGCATTCAAGCCGTAGCCGACGGTGGCTACGTTGAGGTTGAGGACGATAAAATCGTCGTTCAGGAAGCCAACTCCGTACTCTTCCTGCTCACAGCCGACACTGATTACATGCCCAACTACAATCCGAACTTCTCAGACCGAAATGCCTACGTGGGCGTTTCGCCTAAGAGTACGACCGACCTCTGGATGATTAAGGCACTCGCAAAAGGCTACGTAGAGCTGCTGCGTCGCCACATCGAGGACTACACAAGCCTCTTCAACCGCGTGAGCCTCGACCTCGGCGGCGAAGATTCTGAGCTGCCCACCGACAAGCGACTCGAAGCCTACCGCAAGGGCACTCCCGACCACAAGCTCGAAGAACTCTACTTCCAGTATGGCCGCTACTTGCTCATCGCTTCGTCGCGCCCGGGCAACCTGCCTGCAAACTTGCAAGGCATATGGCACAACAACGTCGATGGTCCATGGCGCGTGGACTACCACAACAACATCAACCTGCAGATGAACTACTGGCCGGCGCTGACTGCCAACCTCACAGAGTGTGCCGAACCGCTCACAGACTTCATCCGCCTGCTCGAAAAGCCGGGCCGCGTCACTGCTAAGTCCTACTGGGGCGCACGCGGATGGGCTGCCGGAATTTCGGCCAACATCTTCGGCTTCACCGCACCGCTCGAAAGCACCGACATGAGCTGGAACTACAATCCCGTAGCGGCTTCGTGGCTGGCTACGCACTTGTGGGAATACTACGAATTCACGCGCGACAAAAAGTTCTTGAAGAACACAGCCTATCCCCTCATCAAAGGCTGCGCCCTCTTCTGCCAGGACTTCCTTTGGAAAAAACCCGACGGCACTTACACCGCAGCGCCTTCGACTTCGCCCGAACACGGCCCCATCGACCAAGGCACGACCTTCACGCACGCCGTGATTCGCGAAATTCTGCAGCAAGCCATCAAGAGCGCAGAGATTCTGAAGAAGAACAAGAAGCTCATACCGCAATGGCAGGAAATCCTCGACAAACTGACTCCCTACCAGGTGGGCCGCTACGGTCAGATCCTCGAATGGAGCACCGACATCGACAATCCTAAGGACGAGCACCGCCACGTGAACCACCTCTTCGGTCTGCATCCCGGCTCAACCATCTCGCCCATCACAACGCCCGAACTCGCTGAAGCGTCGAAAGTAGTGCTCAACCACCGTGGCGACGGCGCTACAGGCTGGTCGATGGGTTGGAAGCTCAACCAATGGGCTCGCCTCCACGACGGCAATCGCTCGTACAAGCTCTTTGGTAACCTGCTCAAAAACGGCACTGCCGACAACCTTTGGGACATCCACCCCCCCTTCCAGATTGACGGAAACTTTGGCGGCACAGCAGGCATCATCGAAATGCTCTTGCAAAGCCACGCCGGATGTATCCACCTCCTGCCCTCACTGCCCGACGCATGGAGCAGCGGTAGCGTCAAGGGACTCCGCGCACGCGGTGGCTTCACCGTAGATATCACATGGAAAAACGGCAAACTTAAAGAAGCCGACATCACTGCTGACAACAAATCAGCATGCACCGTGCGCTATGGCGATGAGACCATCAAGCTCAACCTCAAAAAGGGCGAGACCTATCACATAACTTACTAATACATAGCACATCAAAACGACTGAGGGCTGCGTCAATCATTCATGACGCAGCCCTCAGCTGATTCATAGCGCAGACCGTAAGTCGTAAGCCAAAATTAATATTCATCATCGCCATTGCAGCGCAAATCGTCAGCCAGCTCGATAACCTCAAGGTCCTTGAAGGCACAGCCATCTATGCTGAAGCGAACAAGCGTGCGCACCTGCTGCCAGCCATGTCGGCCCGCCGCTCCGGGATTGATGTGAAGCAGACGCAAAGCAGGGTCGTGCTGCACTTTAAGAATGTGCGAATGTCCAGACACAAAGAGGTGGGGCGGACGAGCATAGAGTTCCTTGGCAATGGAGCGGTCGTAGCGCCCGGGATAGCCGCCTATGTGCTTCATGAGCACGTCGGCATCCTCACACCTGAAGCGCAACGTCTCAGGAAACATACGGCGCAACACGCCTCCATCGATGTTGCCACAAACAGCCCGCAGAGGCTTGAGCGCAGCGAGTTGCTCAGCAAGTTCGAGCGTGCCGATGTCGCCGGCATGCCAAATCTCATCGCAAGCTTCGGCATACTTGGCATAGCGTTCGTCCCACAAGCCGTGGGTATCCGAGAGCAATAGAATTCTTCGCATGGCAGAGCAAGCACTATTGCTGACAGAGCGCCTTGACGTACTGAAGGATGAGCTGCGCCGTTGGCTCCAGTCCTAATTTGCTCGTATTAAGGCACAAATGATAATTGGAAGCCGCGCCCCAACTACCCGTGGCGTAATAATTATAATAGGACGCACGACGCTCATCGCCGCGCTGCATCAGCTTTGCAGCCTCCGCCTCCGACACATGCTGACGCTGCGCTATAAGCGCTATGCGGTCCTCACGGTTGGCTGAGAGAAAAATGTTCAGACAGTTGGGGTAATCGCGCAACACATAGTCGGCACAACGACCGATGAACACTCCTCCGTGACCTTGGGCAACGGCCTTGCGAATGGCGTCGGACTGAAGACGGAAGAGATTTTCGTCGGACACCTGGCTTTGGTAGAACTCCGTCGTATGGCCAAAAATGGGCACTACGTTGCCAAAGAACGATTGGAAAAAGCCCTTGTGCTCATCGCTACGCTCAAATATCTCCGTACAGAAGCCGCTTTCGCGCGCAGCGATGTCGAGTATCTCCTTGTCGTAATAGTCGAGTCCTAATTCGCGAGCAAGGATTTTGCCAATCGTTCGCCCACCACTGCCAAGCTGGCGTCCGATGTTGATGACCAAAGGTGCCTTGTCGAGATGTTCGAAATTTATGTCGCTAATAGGAAGTCCGTTGTTATCAAAAAAGTTGTGCATATTATTTTTCTGAAATTTAAGGTTTTACGATTTTACTATAGATTGTTGGCTCGAACGCAACTGCTTGATTTGCTTCATGAGCAGATAAACCGAAACAAGCGTTGCCATAGCATCAGAGAACGGGCCGGCATACCAAACACCATCCACCTTGTTTTCCATAAACTGAGGGATAATCAAAATGGCGGGCAACAAGAAGATAAGTTGACGCGTGAGCGAAAGCAAGATGCTCTTCCCTGCATGGCCAATACTTTGGAAAAATGCCGTTGAAACAATCTGCACACCAATCATCGGGAAGCACATAACGAATATGCTCAACCCATGAGCAGCGGCGTCAATGAGTTCGGGCGAATCCTTTGCAAACAACGTCACGCAAGGCACGGGGAAGAAGGTTCCAACCACAAATCCCAGCGTCGTGATGCACGTAGCCACGATGACCGAGAGCTTGAGCACCTGCAGAATGCGGCCATAC
>JAFOWI010000029.1 GCA_017425985.1 Bacteroidaceae bacterium
TACTATTGCAAAGTAACTCATAAATATTTTACACATTCAGTTTTACCATCTTAATCGACACGTCCTATAACACACAGTTAGACACTCTCACTCCCGAGGGTGTCTTTCTTTTTTTATGTTAATTATTCCCCAAGAATAACTAACATAATTCACATTAGTAACATCAGCGGAATAGTGGCAATTTTGCAGTGTAATCACAAAGAATAACGCTCACTGCGATGCGCTAATCATTATATATCATTGCGCGCAAGATGAAAGGCACGGGCAGGGGCAATGCAGAATTATTAACATAAATAATACATTACACACTATGCAAAAATTTAGTTTCACGGTATCAGCCGTATTTTCAACTGACAAGTCTATCACGTTTGAACTCATCCCCGAAGCAGTTGCTTTTCTGCGCTCGAAGGGGTGCCTGGCGGAAGGAAAGACGCGCGGAAGCTGGGGCATCATGCCCGACAGGAAGACGATGGAGATTCGACCCTATGCGCAGGCCGACCCTGTTCGCAAGATTGTGAAGGACGAGGAGAAGGTGGGGGCTTTCACCACGCTGCAACGCCTCAAGACGAAGTGTCGCATCACGACGGCGCTGCCCGCCGACCTCACTAACGAACAGGCAAAGCGCCTTTACGAAGAAGATGCTGCGCTCGTGGCCGAAGCCATTGGGAGCGGAGCGCTCCACCCTGCCGTCATCGACTTTTGCCCGCTCACTGAAGACGCTAACCTTCAACCCGCTGCTTAAGATGACAGGATGCCTTTATTACACAGATTTTAACCAATCGTACATCGAGCGAAAGGGTGAGGAGCAGAAGTTGAAGGTGAAATACGACACTAAGCTCAAGCCGCTTACGCCCGAACTGTTTGACAACCTCACCGCTTCTCCACGTGCTCACGAACTCGTGGAGCGAGCGCGAGCGGGAGCACCTGCGGATGAGAGCAAGCACCTCCTGCCGATGATATACTTTCAGGGCATGCTCGACGTGTCGGCCTACGAGGCATATGTGGCGGAGTGTGAGGTGAAGGGCGTGAAGCCCAAGGGCAGTCGCAACCGAGCGTTTATGCGGCCTACACAGCTGCTGATGATTGACCTCGACCATGTTGAGGGCAACGTCGAGGAGCTGGCACATGCAGTCGTCCATCGCATGCAGGAGCAGGGGGTGCTCAACCACCTGTTGCTGGTTCATAAGACACCACGCGGCGAGGGGCTGCGTATAATCGTTCAGCGTGGAGAGGCGCAAATGGCACTGCCGTTTGAGGAGGCTAAAGCGCAGTGGCTCCATCTCATGGGTGTTGACCAACCGTCGGACGCTGCTTGTAGCGACCACTCGCGCGGTTCCTTCCTGCCCATTAAGGAGGACATCTATTACATCGACCGCGAGGCGCTTTTCGCTCCAAAACTGCTGGACACTACGCTCCGGCAGGGCGGAAAAAGGGTTGCGCAAAATGCCCGAACGATGGCGAAACCTGCTGCCAAGACGGCTGAAATAAGAAAGGGGCTAACCGAAAAGGAGCGTAAATATCCCGACTGCTATGGCGCTGTGCCCTATGCCCTCATTGTGGAGCGACTCATCCCGAAGGTCGAGGGCTTCCCCTACGAAGGTGGGCGCCACACGCTGATTAAGAATCTTGCCATCGAACTGCGCAAAATCACAGACAACAACCCTGAATGGTTGGCGGAAATCATTCCCACCTTTGGCGTAGATGAGGAGGAGTATGCCGAATTGCTCCGCGCCATGTGTAACTATCCCGAGACCCCGTTTCTCGGTGCCAAACTCAACAGTGCCATAAAGGGCGTCAGCGAGGAAATGGGCCCCATTTGGCCGCTGCCCGCAATGCCCGAAAGGCTCCCTGCTGTGATGGATTTGCTCCTCTCTACCACTCCCGAACGGATGAAGGCAGCCGTAGCCTTGGCAGTGTTTCCCTCGCTGGGGGTGCATCTCACGGACGTGCGCTTCAAATATGCCGATAATAAGAGTTACGAACCTGCCTTTCTCAACCTACTCATAGCGCCACAGGCGAGCGGTAAGTCGGCCGTTGATGCGC
Source organism: Bacteroidaceae bacterium (assembly GCA_017425985.1). Lineage (GTDB taxonomy): Bacteria > Bacteroidota > Bacteroidia > Bacteroidales > Bacteroidaceae > Alloprevotella. The sequence goes on from JAFOWI010000029.1 coordinate 2,044, forward strand.
CTATCGACTACATCCTGGCGGACATTCGAGAGCGCGACAAGCAAAATCGAAAGTGCGAAAACGAATGGCGCGAGAAGGTGAAAACCATGGGGAGCAATAAGGAGAAACCGCGCCGACCGGAGGGGCTCGTCATACAGCATTTGGCACCCAACACCACGAATGCCGCACTCGTGAAGCGACTCAAGGAGGCAGGCGAACGCTCGCTCTATGTGAAGATTAACGAACTGGAGCAACTCCGCGGACTTGCCGACGCATCGGCAAAAAAGGGGGCTGAAAACGAACTCATCAAACTGGCGTACGACCGAACCCTCTATGGACAAGAACGCGTGGGCGTTGACGCTGTAAACGAGCAGGTGGTGTTGCGGCTCAACTGGAATGCTTCGACAACGCAAACCATGGCGCACAACTTCTTCAATGCCAATGCGCTGATTGACGGTACACTCTCGCGCATCACGTGTTGCACCATCGCTGTCGATGAGGACGACTGGGGCGAGGAAATCCCCGTTTTCACCCCCTACGATTCCGACTTTGGGCATCAACTCAAACCCTATATTCAAGCGCTCGAACAGGCAGAGGGCGTATATGAATGTCCTCAACTTATCGAATGGACACGCACCGCGCAACGACGCTTTATTCAATATGCCAGGGAACTGAACAACAAGGTGATGGCCGACTACGCAAAGCGCAGTGTGCGCTCAGGCTTTAACCGTGCGATGTTGCTCTATATCATGAACAATGCAGAGTGGACACAGCAGATTGAGGATTTTGCCACGTGGAGCGTGGAGTACGACCTGTGGGTGAAGTGGCACGTGTTTCGCGACCGCCTGCAAAGGACTCACGAACTCGCTTACGGCACGAACGCCAATGCCAACGGCCTCGGAGTGCTCCCTAAATTGCCGCAAGAATTCACTACCGACATGCTTCAAGAAGTACGTCCAACGGCATCAGTCGAATCCAATCAAGTCCTTATTCGGCAATGGAAAAAGAGAGGACGAATCATTGAAACAGAGCATGCGGGAGTGTACAGAAAAGTGGTGCACCCACTTGCTTTAAAAACAGCGTGACAAACTCGCGGAAGGGGAATCGTGAAGGCGAGCACTCTGAAAACTCTGAGAACTCTGAGACCTCCGAGAACTCCGAGCATTCAGAGCACTCAGAACCCTCCGAAAAAATTAAAAATCTAACAACCATGAAAAACAAAAATCAACCTCGCGGACTTCGCAACAACAATCCGCTCAACATTCGCCACTCTGCCTCGCGTTGGCAAGGTGTGCGGGCGGAGCAAACGGACAAAGCGTTCGTGCAATTCACATCGATAATGATGGGCTATCGCGCTGCTTGGCGCATCCTTGAATCGTACTTCAACCACTTTGAGGCGCAACAAGCGCCCTTCACTACGCGCAACATCATTATGCGCTGGGCACCGCCCGATGAAAACGACTCTGAGGCTTACCTCAGAAGCGTCTGTCGCCTCACATCCCTCGCTGGAAACGAAGCGCTCAAGCGTCCGTCAAGTCTTAGCGTTCGGAGCTCTCAGAGTGCTCGGAGTTCTCAGAATACTCAGAGCTCTCCCCCGCCCCTCAACGATGCCTACACAGCCTACGACCCTCAAGCAAAAACAAAATTAATAGACCTCCTTGCCGCCATGACCTGCATTGAGAATGGCATCAGCATGAACGACGTTGACCGTAGGGCTATCGAGAGGGGATTGGAACGGGCGTTTTGATAATAGAGTACAACTATTAGAGTACAACTGACAGAGTACAGAGTACAACTGACAACTCTCCTCTCTCAACTCTCCTCTCTCAACACTCCTCTCAACTCGCCCTTACAACTCTCCCCTCTCAACTCGCAATTACAAATTTTATCATCCTTTTTTTAAACCTTATATTTCTTATGTCTATCATAAATTTCGGTTACCTCGCCATGCGTTACTACCCCGACAAAAAATACCGTACCGCCACACGCCTCTTTCGCCATGAATTAGAAGTTACAAAAGGCCTTTTCCGTGCCCTCACAAAAGCGGGATACACTCCAACAAGTCGCTTACTTACGCGCTCGCAAGTAAGGATTATCGAGCGGTTTATTGGGGAAGCTTGAGGTTAAAGAACAACTTACAGAGAACAGAGTACAGAGTACAGCTACCATCCGGATGGTTATTTATTCGCTTGCGCTCATCAGCTTCGCAGTCTCATTTCTCCTTTTTCCTTTGCTCACTCCATGATTTTAATGTAATTTTGCAGTTTCTTACGTAGTAACAATCAAAACAAACATAACTGATAATGGATAAGAAGTCATTACTACTTTCGCTCGTGTGCCTGGCGGCTACGACTGCCGAGGCGAAGGACACGCTCTGCGTCAACAGCGTGGCGGCTACGGCGGGGCTTACGCTCAGCGTCGGTGCGCCCTATACTACGGACTCCCTGGACAACAGGGGCAATAAATATGCTGCCACTGCGCTCGCTGACCATGCCACAGCGGCCTTTGCGAAGCAACCAACGACGCTGACGCTCGAGAGCGGCGCTGCGCTGGCAGCCATCGACAGCCTGCCCACGCTGCGTGTGCTCAAATTCAGCGTGCGCACCGACCGCTATACTAAAGCGGCGCTCAGCATCAAGAAGCTCGGGAACTACCGCGTGTTCGTCAACGGAAAGGCGGGCGCTACGGCGCTCACCATGGCGCCCGGGCAGTACGACATCAGCCTCGTGTGCCTCCACGAGAAGGACTCGAAGGACAGCGTCAGCATCGAGGTGGTGGGCGACAATCTGAGCGGAGTGGAAGTGAACCCTGCTTCGAAGCGCCCCTACCTCATGGCGGAAATGATGCAGGGCAAGCGTACGTATGGCGCACGCATTTCGCCAACGGGGAAATACATGATTGCATACTATCAACACACGGCGGAAGATGGCAAAAGCTACTATCGCACCGTAGTGAGCGAAACGGAGAGTCAGCGCACTCTCGCCACGTACGATGCATACATGGATTACAAGTGGCTGGAAGCAAAAGACGCTCTCTACTTCACTCGCAATGGCATCAATGGAAAAGAACTCGTCTTGATTGACCCTGCAACGATGCAGCAGACTATCTTGGCTGATGCGCTCCCGGAAGGAGGTTTTACACTCTCGCCCACATTGGATTACCTGATTATCACAAAATCGCAGGAGGGCAAGAAGCCGGGCGGCTCGCTCAAGCAGCTGCAACACCCCGACGACCGCATGCCGGGCCATCGCTCGCGCTCTTTGCTCTGGCGCTACGACCTGAAGGAGCGCAGAATGCAGCAACTCACGTTTGGCAACACGCCGCTGCACCTTGCCGACATCTCGACCGACGGTAAGCAGCTGCTCCTCATGAGTTCGACAATGGACCCCTCGCGTGCGCCCTACGAGCGCTACACGCTCTGCGCAATGGACGCGCTGACGGCAAAGGTCGATACGCTGATTGCCGACACGGCATGGCTGGCGAGTGCTAAGTTCTCGCCCGACGCTAAGCAGGTGCTCATCAATGCTTCGACCAAGGCGTTTGATAACATCGGACTGGAAGTGAAGCCCGGACAGCACCCCAACGCTTTCGACCATCGCCTCTATCTCTACGACATCGCTACACGCCAGGCTAAGGCGCTGCTCCCGGGATTTAAGCCCTCGGTGGACAGCTACGCATGGCACCCCGTGAATGGACTTATCTACATGACGGCTGCCGATGGTTGCAACCGCACCGCGTGGCAACTCAACCCTGCGACGCTCGAGGTGCAGCAGCTGGAGATGCCTGTGTCGTACGTAACGACGTTTAGCTTCGCTACGCAGCAGAAGGTGCCTACAGCCATCGTCTTAGGTCAGGATGGGGGCGAGCGTGCGCGCGAAATGTTCCGCGTAGTGCTCAATCCAAAAAAGCCTAAATCACAGCGCATTGGCGACATCAACTTCGACGAACTCTATAAGGACATAGCCATCGGCACCTGCCACGACTGGGCATTCCAAAGCTCGCGCGGCGACAGCATTCAGGGCTTCTACTACCTCCCTGCTGACTTCGACGCTGCGAAGAAATATCCGCTCATCGTGTATTACTACGGCGGCTGCACACCGTCGAACAAGTTGCTCGAAATCAACTATCCCTACCAGGTGTTTGCCTCGCTCGGATATGTAGTCTATGTGGTGCAACCCAGCGGTGCGCTCGGCTTCGGACAGGAGTTTGCGGCTCGCCACACGGGCACTTGGGGCGACATGTCAAGCGACGACATCATCGAGGGCACAAAGCAGTTCTGCAAGGAGCACGCATTCATCAACACGGAGAAAGTAGGATGTATCGGTGCGTCGTATGGCGGCTTCATGACGCAATATCTGCAAACGAAGACCGACCTCTTTGCAGCTGCCATCTCGCATGCCGGCATCTCAAACATCGCCTCTTACTGGGGCGGTGGCTATTGGGGCTACACCTATGGCGAAGTGGCGCAATACGGCAGTTTCCCCTGGAACAACCCCGACCTCTATACGAAGCATTCGCCCCTCTTCAATGCGGATAAGATCAATACGCCGTTGTTGCTCATCCATGGAACGGTCGACACCAACGTGCCCCCCTTCGAAAGCCAGCAACTCTACACCGCGCTGCGCATCCTGGGCAAGGAAGTGGAATACATCCAGGTGGACGGCGAAAACCACGTCATCAGCAACTGGCAGAAGCGCCATGAATGGCAAAACGCCATCTTCGCATGGTTTGCTAAATACCTGAAGGGACAACCCGAATGGTGGGACGCGATTGACAAGTAAAGGTCTTAAGGTTATAAGGTTTTAAGGTTATGAGGTTTTAAGGTTGCCGTGCGGAATGCATCCCAGCGTGCAAACAAGCGTTCGACGCTAACCATCTCATTTATTCGCTTACGCTCATCAGCTACGCAGTCTCCTTTTTCCGCATGGCTATTTATTCGCTTACGCTCATCAGCTTCGCAGTCTCCTTTCTCCTTTCTCCTTTCCCATCTGAACCTCTGAACCTCACAACCTCACAACCTCACAACCTCAATAAACATGTTTATAGCCAACCAACTAAAGACAACGAATCGTGCAGAATTGCTGCTCTATCTGTGGCAGGTGGAGGACATTCTGCGCGCCTACGATTGCGACATCGATAAGCTCAAGCAGGGCTACCTCACACGCTTCAGCCTCGAAGCCGAGCAGCAGGCGCAACTTGAGCAATGGTATGCCGACCTCTGCACGATGATGCTCGAAGAGGGAGTGAGACAACAGGGGCACTTACAGATTTGCAAAAACGTGCTCATCGGCATGGAGGACCTGCACGTGCAGCTATTGCAGTCGGCAAAATTTCCTTACTATAAGGAGATGTACTACCGCGTGTTGCCCTTCATCGTAGAGCTACGCAAAAAGGGCGCTGACACTACCGAATCCGAGCTACACGTGTGCTTCAACGCCCTCTATGGCTACATGATGTTGCGCCTTAAGAATCAACCCATATCAGACGATACCAGGGCCGCCATCAAGCACATTTCCACCCTGCTGGGCCAACTCTCGGACTACTACCTCAAGGACAAGCAGGAGCCGCTCGAATTCGATTAAGCTCAACAACTACTACAATAGCAGGCAATCATTCGCTCGCCCCCTCTCTCCAAGTAAAAATCAACCCATCAAAAAAATGAATATACTCATCACTGGCTGCAAAGGGCAGCTCGGAAGCGAAATTCAGCGCTTAGCCGAAGATATCGACCCCGAAGAATTTCAGTTCATCTTCACCGATAAGGACGAACTCGACATCACCGACCGCAATGCCGTTTACGATTTTGTTGAACGCAACAACATTGGCACAATCGTAAATTGTGCGGCCTACACAGCGGTCGATAAAGCAGAAGCAGACGCTGAACTCTGCGAGCTCCTCAATCAAGCCGCTCCAACCTATTTGGCGGAAGCCATTGACAGCATGGGCGGAAGCATGATACAAATCTCTACCGACTACGTATTCGACGGCACCAACCATCGCCCCTACACCGAAGACGACCTCACCAACCCGCAGGGCGTGTATGGTCGCACAAAGCTCGCTGGCGAAGAGGGCGTCATCCGCTCGTGCGTAGGCGCAATGGTCATCCGCACAGCGTGGCTCTACTCATCGTTTGGCAACAACTTCGTGAAGACCATGCTCCGACTCGGAAAGGAACGCGAAGCCCTCGGCGTAGTGGCCGACCAAACCGGAACTCCCACCTACGCACGCGACCTCGCAATGGCTATCATTGAAATCCTGCGCCAAGGCATCATCCCCGGCGTTTACCACTACTCCAACGAAGGCACCACCTCGTGGTACGACTTTACGAAAGCCATCCACCGCATTGCCGGCATCAACACATGCTGCGTAAAGCCCATCCACACCGAGGACTACCCCACTCCAGCCAAGCGCCCGCACTATTCCGTGCTCGACAAGACGAAAATCAAGAGCACATTCAACATCAGCATACCCTGGTGGGAAGACAGCCTCAAGGAATGCCTTAAGGAACTCAATTAGTCAGCACCACCATTTACAAACAAACATATTTAGAACACTCAAACATCCCCTATGAATCCCGAAATAAGCAGACGACGCACCTTTGCCATCATTGCTCACCCTGACGCAGGTAAGACTTCGCTTACTGAAAAACTCCTACTCTTTGGTGGACAAATCCAAGTGGCAGGTGCCGTTAAAAGCAACAAGATTAAGAAAACGGCTACATCTGACTGGATGGAAATCGAAAAGCAACGCGGTATCTCAGTTACAACTTCGGTGATGGAGTTTGACTATCGCGACTACAAGATTAATATTCTTGACACACCCGGTCACCAGGACTTTGCCGAAGACACCTACCGCACGCTTACGGCAGTAGATAGCGTTATCATCGTGGTAGATGGCGCAAAGGGGGTAGAAACACAGACGCGCAAGTTGATGGAAGTGTGCCGCATGCGCAACACACCCGTTATCATCTTCGTCAACAAGATGGACCGCGAAGCAAAGGATCCATTCGACCTCATGGATGAACTCGAAGAAGAACTCTGCATCAAGGTGCGCCCCCTCACATGGCCCATCGAAAGCGGTATTCGCTTCAAGGGCGTATATAATATTTATGAAAAAAGCCTGAACCTCTTCCAGGCATCTAAACAAGTCGTGGCAGAAAAGGTTGAAGTCGACATCAACACTGAAGCACTCGACCAACACATTGGAGCGCCCTTGGCAGACAAACTCCGCTCGGAATTGGAACTCATTGACGGCGTTTATCCTGAATTTGAAGTTGCTGACTATCTGCAGGGAAGTCTTGCCCCCGTATTCTTCGGTTCGGCACTCAACAATTTCGGTGTCGAAGAATTGCTCAACACCTTTGTTGAAATTGCGCCATCACCACGCCCCGTAAAGGCTGAAGAACGCGAAGTGCAACCCGATGAACAGAAATTTACTGGTTTTATCTTCAAAATCACAGCCAACATCGACCCCAACCACCGCTCTTGCGTAGCTTTTTGCAAAGTATGTTCGGGCAAATTTGTACGCAACGCTCCCTACCTGCACGTGCGCCACGGCAAAACATTGCGCTTCTCCTCGCCCACACAATTCATGGCACAGCGCAAAACGACGGTTGACGAAGCATGGGCAGGAGACATCATCGGTCTGCCAGATAACGGAACGTTCAAGATTGGCGACACGCTCACCGAAGGCGAAAACCTCCATTATCGTGGACTGCCCTCATTCTCGCCCGAGATGTTTAAATACATCGAAAATGCCGACCCCATGAAGACAAAGCAACTCCAAAAGGGCATCGAGCAGCTCATGGACGAAGGTGTGGCGCAGCTCTTTGTCAACCAATTCAACGGACGAAAGATTAACGGCACAGTGGGACAATTGCAATTCGAAGTCATTCAGTATCGCCTTGAAAACGAATACAATGCCAAATGTCGCTGGGAACCGATTTCGCTCTATAAGGCATGCTGGATAGAAAGCGACGATGCCACAGAGTTGGAAAATTTCAAGAAGCGCAAATATCAGTACATGGCAAAAGACCGAGAAGGTCGCGACGTATTCCTCGCTGACTCGGGCTACGTACTCCAAATGGCACAAAACGACTTTAAGAACATCCGCTTCCACTTCACCAGCGAATTCTAAAAAGAAGTTATTAAAAGCAAATTTTTAACACAAAGAATATAATGAGAGTTAACGAGTAATAAGCCGTTAGCTCTCATTTATATATAAAGAGACAAGGATAATGCAACAACAAATCAGCATACGACAAGCTACAATTAACGACGCAGCAGTCATCGCCGAAATAGTAGCAATGGCGATTGGCGACGAAAAGATTCTGAAAGACTATTGTGGTGAAAATCCATTAGAAGTGCTCCAAGCTATAGTGGCATCGCCAAACACGCAATACAGCTACCAAAACACCTTGATTGCAACGAACCACGAAGATTCAGCCATAGGAGCAATCGTTGGCTACGACGGAGCAAGCCTTAACAAATTGCGCAAAGCTACGCTCCAAATCGTGAAAGAGATGGCCGATAAATGTCCACAAATAGCCGATGAAACCGAAGCCGGTGAATTCTACATTGACAGCTTAGCCGTACTGCCTAATTTTCGCTCAAAAGGAGTTGCAACTCAATTAATATCAGCCATCTGTTTAAAAGCATTTGCAGAAGGTCACGAAAAAGTTGGACTTATAGCTGACTTGGGAAACATCAAAGCGATAGAATTCTACAAAAATAAAGGCTTCCAACCGGTAGGGTCGAAAACCTTTTTTACGCATGAGATGATTCACTTACAAATAAGCAAAGACGAGACTTTATAGCTCAACTGCAACAAATCGCTCACCATTAAAATAATACGAAATCAGAGACAACTTTTGCTGCACACGTTCGCGCAACAATAATGGGATATTCTCCAACACCGGCTGAACAATCAGCAATGATTTTTCATCCTTAAAGGTAGCAGTCCAGCCACCTATGGCAAACAATTCCATTTCTTCCTTCGTAAACGCAGATGCATCGATAGCCTCGTTAATCGAAGGAGTAATCAACTGTTTGTTAATCAGTTGCTCGCTCTTGCTGCGAATTTCGAGCTGAACAAATCCAATGGGCTTTTCAATCACATGCAATACGGCGTAAAGCGAATCACCTGCAATGCTATCAAGCAATAAAACCTCGCACTTGCTCACGTCCGTCATTTTTAATCGAATCAAATGCTCAGACTTAGAGATGATTGAAGATTTCTCCTTGAATTCGTTTTCGACAGCGAATTGAATATTGCTGTTATAGTAGTCCAATAAATCCAAACGAGCATTCAAATTCAAAAAGCCTAAAGCATCCGACTTGCTGTTACAAAAAACAATGTCAATACTTGTTTGAGCATTAACAAAAGTGCAAAAATTGAAGCAGAAGATAATAAAAGTCAAGAAAAGTGTTTTCATACGGGCAAAATTACGAAAAAATCACGCAAAAAGTTTGTTGTACAAGATAAAATTAGTAATTTTGCAAACGTTTTTAAGAAAGACCATTACACAATTGTTACCAAACAATTAGTAAAACCATAAAATTAAGCTATAGCAAAATGAAAAAAGGTATTCACCCTGAAAATTATCGTCCCGTAGTATTTAAGGATATGTCTAACGGTGACATGTTCCTCTCTCGTTCAACTTGCAAGACTAACGATACAGTTGAATTCGAAGGCGAAACTTACCCCGTTGTTAAGTTGGAAATCTCTTCAACTTCTCACCCCTTCTACACTGGTAAGTCTAAGCTCGTTGACACTGCTGGTCGCGTAGATAAGTTCATGAGCCGCTACGCTCAGGCTCGTAAGAAGTAATTAATCGCTTCTGAGATATTTCAATTCGAAAAATATAGATATACCATAATACTATATTTTTAGCAAATTAATTTTTGCTGTTTAAAGGGTTAATAAAAAAAGTGAAAAGGTGTGTCTGTGAAGATGCGCCTTTTTTTATCTTAAAAACTTTCCATCTTATGATAGCCCCTCCTATTCCCCATGTTCGCATCGCATTAATTGGTCTTGGACAGCGCGGCATGAAAACGCTTGAGCGCTATGCTTACATTCAAGGCGCTACAATTGTGTGTATAGCCGACATTGACGCCGAAAAGTTAAGTCTTGCAAACAAAGCGTTGCAAGAAAGTGGTCGTCCAATTGCGCGAACATTTCCAGGCGCTGATGGATGGAAAGAGATTTGCGAACAACCAGATATTGATTTGGTGTATATCTGCACTGACTGGAGCACACATTGCAAAATGGCAGTTACTGCCATGGAAGCAGGTAAACACGTGGCCGTAGAGGTACCAGCCGCAGAGACGGTTGAAGAATGCTGGCAATTGGTCAACACCTCCGAGCGTACCCAGCGCCATTGCTTCATGACCGAGAATTGTTGTTACGATAACTTCGCGCTTGCCACACTCGAAATGAAGCGTCAAGGCTTATTGGGTGAAATCACCCATTGCGAAGGGGCATACATCCACCGCATCGAAAATCTCAGCGCCAGTTGGATGGAGCAATCGTGTGCACAACACGGAGGAAACCCCTATCCTACACATGGCATTGGACCTATCGGTCAACTTCTCGGTCTTCATCGCACCGATAGAATGGATTATCTTGTTTCTCTCACCTCGGACTCTAAAAACAAGGTCAACTCAACATTGATTCGCACGGTTAACGGCGTGAGCATTTTGCTCCAACTTGATGTAACAACCCCACGCCCTTATAGCCGTTTGCAAACAGTGTGTGGCACCAAGGGATTTGTTCAGAAATACCCACTTCCAACCATTCAATTAGATGGCGAATACTCTCCAACCACAGGCGAAGAAGCCTTACGCAAGGCAGAAACCTATTTCATCAGTCCCACTGCACAATTATGGCAAAAGGGGCACGAACTTGGTGTTCCCAACGAGATGAACTTCACCATGGATAGTCGCCTTATTTACTGCCTTCAAAACGGACTTCCGCTGGACATAGATGTTTACGATGCAGCCGAATGGTCGTGCTTGGCAGAATTAAGCAGACAATCCGCACAAAGTGGAAGCATACCCGTGCGCATCCCCGACTTTACACGCGGCAGATGGAAAGAGCCCAATTTTAATAAATAACCCACACTCCTCAACGATAATGACATTAGGAATTCTTACCGCAATGCAATCGGAGCACGATTTGCTTGCCTCACTCCTTGAAAACAAGCATACGAAACAAATCAATAACTTCTCTTATCTACATGGCACCATGGGCGTTCACGACGTGATTCTCCTTCAGTGTGGCATCGGTAAGGTTAATGCCACGATTGGCACCGTTGAACTCATCAAGAATTATGCTCCTTCTTGCATTGTCAGCACAGGTGTTGCCGGAGGTATTGATGCGTGTTTGTCTGTCATGGATGTCGTAGTGAGTGAGCAGACGGTATATCACGATGTGTGGTGCGGAATGGGTTGCGAACACGGACAGATTCAAGGCCTTCCCACCTTTTTTCAAGCTGCACCAAAACTTGTTGAAGCAGCTTTGTTGCTCAACACGACGCAAACCACAAAAATTCACGCCGGACTCATCTGCACGGGCGACCAATTCATCACCTCACGCACTGAATTAGACGTAATAAAAGGCAATTTCCCCAAAGGACTTGCAGTTGACATGGAGTCGTGTGCCATCGCCCACACGTGTCACATATATGGCATCCCCTTCGTGAGTTTCCGCATCATCAGCGACACTCCAGGAGTGGACGAACACATTCAGCAATACGAAAACTTCTGGGGAGAAATGGCAACACGAAGTTTCCAGGTCACAAAACACTTCCTTGAAGCGATTACAAAATAAGTAAATGAAATAAATCCTCAGACATCAAACTGAAGTAAATGAAACAGCGAGGAATCAGAGCGATGTAATGAGGAATTAAGAAAAAGAAATAGGGAATTAAGAGCGCATCCAAATGAAAGCGAAAAGATGAAGAAAAAAGTGCAACTTATGCAAACCTCTTCATAACCAAATTGATTTTGAACAATAAGCACACTTTGCGCGTAGCTAATCGAGAAGTCTCTCGTTCTGCCCTTGTTGTATCAATTTATTCCGCTTCAAGCGCTAACGTCCCACAATGCAGTTTTGTTTCCTCACAAGCTGTTTCCTTATCTACCTATCAACACGTCAATAATTACAATATGAACAAAATACCCAGTTTCACCATCGACCACTTGCGTCTTAAGCGTGGCATCTTCGTGTCACGACAGGACCATGTTGCAGGCGAAGTTATCACCACCTTTGACGTACGCATGAAGGAACCCAATAACGAACCTGCCTTACATCAAGGTGCGCTTCACACCATTGAGCATCTTGCCGCAACCTTCCTTCGCAATCACCCCACGTGGAAAGACCAAATCATCTATTGGGGACCTATGGGATGTCTCACCGGCAACTATTTCATCGTCAAGGGCGACCGCACTCCAATGGACGTAGCTCCACTTATGGCAGAAACCTTTGAATTCATTGCCAATTATGAAGGCGAAATCCCAGGAGCGACAGCCAAAGATTGCGGCAACTACCTGCTTCAAGACCTACCCATGGCGCGCTGGGAAGCTAAAAAATATTTAACCGAAGTACTATTGCAGTTAAAGGA
>JAFOWI010000030.1 GCA_017425985.1 Bacteroidaceae bacterium
ATTACAGGAACTTCAATCATCGTGTAGCAACCGGGGCACTGGCGCATTGTTGCTCGGGCTGCACATGCAAGCACCTGACCAGTCAGTGCCGGGTTATTGATCTTCATATTGAATTCAAATAACTGATTCTGCGTCTTACCTGAAACACCCTTACGCACAAGGTTCACGCCATGCCCCATATCGATTACATCATCAACGCATGCCACCTGAATCACATGTGTTTCGTCGTTCACGAAATAAGCATCAGCCTTAATAGCCGCTGCCACTTCGTCGAATGCATAACCTTCTTCGAGCTCGATATACACCATTCGGCGGTGAATACCCTGTCCCGTTGGAATCGTCATCGAAAGAGCAGCCTTCACACCATCGATTGCCTTTACAGCCACCGTGTGACCCATCGACATACCGGGTCCGAAGTTGGTATATGTCAACCCCTTGGGTGCCACGGCCTGCAACAAAGCGCGCACCACACTATCACTACCGGGATCCCATCCTGCCGAAATGATGCTCACGGCATTACTTGCCTTGGCTGCGTCACTGAGTGAAGCTCGGAGAGGCACAATCTGAGAGTGGATATCAAAACTATCCACCGTATTGATACCCAATGCCAGAATTTTCTTTGCCATCGCCTCAATGCTGCGTGTTGGAGCCGCCAAGATGGCTACGTCCACATCTTTCAACTCCTGAATATCCGCAACCACATCGTAAGCCGCCAACTCTGCCGGCTTGTTTGCAGCACCATTGCGGCGCACAATACCTGCCACTTCCATATCGGGAGCAACTTCAACCGCTTCGATTGCATATCGTCCAATATTACCGTAGCCTACTATCGCTACGCGTATCATTCCATTCTTTGCCATAATCTATTTAGTTTTGTTCGTATCGTTACAATTAGGAATTGCAAAAATACAATTTTGCTGAAATTCCCAAAACGCTCAACCCTAAAAATCCGTATTCTTTAATATTTTTTAGGAAAATCGTATTGCTCACTGGGACTCCACCCTACTCTTTCTCTTCCTTCTTCTCTTCTTTGTCCTCGCCATTCTACAGATTAAAATACATGATGCTCGCCGAGGACCTGCCGGCGCGTTTTTACCTCTGAAAATGCTCGACAGGATCCTGCTGACACATTTTTATCCTTGAAAATACTTAACGAGGGGGGGTACCGATTTTTTGACACTCAGCGGCATTTCCTAAATGTTGAGAGTCGTTTTATGCTATAATTATTCGATGGACATATTCGCGCGTGCATATATATAATATTGAGTAATTAAGAAAAGGGAGTGACTGAACATTGCTTCATTCTCAGACAAAGAAGCGTCTTCGAAAATTCCCATAAGCATTTCTAAAAATGTCGAAGAGAAAAAAATCAAAATTCAATTAATTTCTTACCCTTCCGTTTAAAGCCATCCACAAATTTACAAAATATGAAGAGCGAAAACAAAAAAAAATCCTCTGCAAATGTTCATTTGCAAAGGATTCCTAACTTAAAAAGTTACAGTACCCAGAGCCGGGGTCGAACCGGCACAGGTTGCCCTACTGGTGTTTGAGACCAGCGCGTCTACCGATTCCGCCATCTGGGCTGCAAGCGTTCGGGATAATTCCGAAATGCGGTGCAAAGATAGGAAGTTTTTTTAGAATCGACAAAAGTTTTAGGATATTTTTACAGCTTTTTCTTAAAAAGAAGTGCAAAAAGCGACAAAAATCTGCAAATTTAGTTAAAACAACGCGTGGTCGTAAAAAAATCAAGAATTATCCATACTACTGAAATTATTGCTCAATCTGCATCTTTTTCGGACGAAATTTGAATTATTCGAATAAATATCGCTATCTTAGCACCTGTAATTTACAAAAACAATCATCAACCGCGCCCCGAAACTACACGACGCTGAAAGAGGGCGCACATCTTAAACACCACATCATGAACAACGCCAACAATTTTTGCATAATCCTTGCCGGCGGTATCGGTCGCCGACTATGGCCTTGTAGCCGCAAAAACCACCCCAAACAATTTCTCGACTTCTTCGGTAGCGGACGCACACTCCTGCAATCCACATTCGACAGATATGCGAAATTCATCCCCACCGAACACATCTACGTATCCACTTTCAGCGACTACGTTGACCTCGTGAAGGAACAACTCCCTCAAATCAACGAGACGCAAATCATAGCCGAGCCCGTCCAACTATCCACCGCCCCTGCCGCCGCATGGACATGCGAAGTAATCCGCTCGCGCCATGGCAATGCCAACATCGTCCTTACACCTGCCGACCAGCACATTATCAATGAAGAGCGCTTCCAGCAACAAATGCTCACTGCGCTCGACCATGCTGCACACAATGCTGAGTTCGTAGCTATCGGCATCAAGCCGACCACGCCCAACACAGGCTACGGCTACATACAGATGGGCGAAGCCAAGGGCAACAAACTTGCCGAAGTGCAATCGTTTACAGAAAAGCCCGACCTGCAATTTGCCGAAATGTTCATCCAGAGCGAGGAATTTCTGTGGAACTCCGGACTCTTTGTGTGCAACACAGAAACAATGCACACAATGCTCAAAACAGAGATTCCGCAACTTGCCGAAATCTTTGACAACACGACCAATGCACTCAACCCCGAACAAGAAACAGCCTTGGCGCAACAGCACTACCCCTCGCTCACGCATCAATCCCTCGACTTACTGCTGCTTGAGAAAACCGACAACATCAGCGTGATGGCATGCGACTTCGGATGGGCTGACGTTGGTGCTTGGACAGAGCTTCATGAGGTTGAGGACAAGGATGCCAACTACAATGCTGTCATCACTCCTACGAAAGTGCTCTTTGACAATGCCATAGGCAACCTCGTATGCCTGCCCGACGCAAAACTCGCTGTTATCTCCGAGCTTGAGGGTTACCTCATTGCTGAGAAGGACGGTGTGCTCATCATTTGCCCCAATGGCGATGCAGCCATGGTGCGCCGACTCATGACGGAAGCGCAGATGAAGTTAGGCGAAGAATTTGTATAAACAAAATCTTTTACAAAAAAGAATCCAGGAAATCCTTAGTAGTAAGGACTCCCCGGATTTCTTTTTTAAGAAAACCATTACATTTAGAGTAAGTTTCATAACAACCCAGAGAACTTCTCTATATTCACTATAAAGTCTTGCAACTATAAAAGGTCTCCGCGCTTTATTCAGCCTCGCCCTGTTCGTTGTATTGTTCGAAGAGGAAGTTGTTGTAAGGATACTTCTGCACATGGAGCTGGCGCACGCGCGAATAGAGCAGACTTTTGAGTTCTTCGAGATTTGTACGCTGACGGGCAGAGATGAAGATACAATCTTCAGTGCGCGCCATCCAGGTTTGCATCAAATCCGTGAGCGAAACGTTTTCCTTCGTGCCGGGAGTGAGATCGTCAGCGTCTTTTTCGGTCCACGTATAAGCATCCATTTTGTTAAACACAATAACGGTAGGCTTTTCGGCACAACCGAGGTCGGCGAGCGTTTGGTTCACCACCTGCATCTGCTCTTCAAAGTCGGGATGGCTCACATCGACAATGTGGAACAATATATCAGCCTCGCGCACTTCGTCGAGTGTCGATTTGAAGGAATCGACAAGGTCGTGCGGAAGTTTACGTATAAACCCTACAGTATCGGTGAGCAAGAAGGGAAGATTGTCGATAATCACTTTACGAACGGTTGTATCGAGCGTAGCGAAGAGTTTGTTTTCAGCAAACACATCGCTCTTAGCGAGCAGATTGGTGAGCGTTGACTTACCCACGTTGGTATAACCCACGAGTGCCACGCGAATCATCTGACCGCGGTTTTTGCGCTGCGTCGTTTTCTGCTTATCAATTTCAGCCAGGCGTTCCTTGAGCAACGACATGCGATTAAGGATAATACGGCGGTCCATTTCGAGCTGCGTTTCGCCCGGACCACGAAGCCCTACAGCACCACCTCTCTGTCGTTCGAGGTGGGTCCACAATCGTTGTAGACGGGGGAGCATATAGCGATATTGCGCCAATTCTACCTGCGTCTTAGCGTTTGCTGTTTGCGCTCGCATAGCAAAGATGTCGAGGATAAGACTGGTGCGGTCAAGGATTTTCACCTTCAGCTCGGCTTCGATATTGCGGAGTTGCTTGGCAGTAAGTTCGTCGTCGAAAATAACCATCCCCACTTCGCGCTCCGCCTCTTCTTCCATCTCGATGTACTGTCGGATTTCTTCGAGTTTACCCTTGCCCACGTAAGTCACGCTACTGGGACCATCGAGACGCTGCGTAAAGCGCTTGACAGTCACGGCTCCCGCCGTTTCTGCCAGGAATTCAAGTTCGTCGAGATACTCCTGCGTCTTGCGTTCGTCCTGCTTTTTTGTTATAAGTGCCACGAGGACGGCTGTCTCCGTCTTGGCTTCTGATTGTATAAATTCTTTCATTAAAACTGGTTGAGTTATAAGGATAGAGGAATACCAAGGGAATCCCAAGAACCCTTAGAAAATCCCAGAAAACAAATTCCTTCGCTACTTTGCAAAAGCCTTCAACGCACGCTTGGGAACTTCAGTATTATCAATGCGACCGCTGAATTGTTCTGCGCCGACACCGATAGCAAAGGCAGGGACATAACCATTGGAGTGACCACCGCTGGTCCAGCCCACAAGGGCTGCGCGATTAATAATGTCTTTGGCGGTTGTTGAGAGCGCATCTTCCTGAGAATAGAGGCTCTTGTTGCCTTCCGCCTTACCTGCAACGAGGGCTTCGTATGCCTTTTTGAGGCGCGCTTCCTGGCGTTCGCTGATTTGAATATGCGTCCAGAAACCGAAGTTTTCTGTGAGGTCGGCTTTTACCGCGTCCCACGTAAAGGCATCGCCGAGCGAAGTATGCAGTTGAGCAATGTGCTTGGTGTATTTCCAGGCGCTCATCTTCTGGTGTTGCAGGAGATGCAGGCGCAATTCGTAAGCTCCTGTTCCGAGCGACATACCTCCCGTTTCGTGGTCGGCAGTAACAACGATGAGCGTTTCGTCGGGGTGCTTAAGGTAGAATTCGTAAGCCACGCGCACCGCTTCATCGAGGTCAATCGTCTCAGTGATTACCGCTGCAGCGTCGTTGGCATGGCAAGCCCAGTCGATTTTTCCACCTTCAATGGCGAAGAAAAATCCATTCTTGCTCTTCTTCTTCAGGAAATCAATACCCGTTTCAACAATAGTAGCAAGACGAAGGTCGTTTTCGCCACGGTCGAGTGCGTAAGGTAGCGCTGTGTTGTCGAAAGCATTTGCTTCGTCGGACTGCAAGAGCATCAGACGGTCAGCTTTCTTGGCTTTCTTCTTATTGGGAACGGCACCTTTCATGATGGTGTAGCCTGCCTGTTCGTAGAGCGAATAGAGCGGAGCCTCATCGGGACAATCCTTATGCGTGGGCTGCAAAAACGCAGAGCCTGCAAAGAAGTCGAAGCCCGCGTCGAGCAGGTCGTGACCAATGCGATGGTAGTTGCCACGATAAGATTCGTGGGCGAAGAAGCTTGCCGGCGTAGCGTGGTCAATGCTCACCGAAGTAGCCACGCCTACCGCCATGCCTTGTTCCTTGGCAAGCGTAGCGATACTTGTAAGCGACAATGCGGCGTCAGATGTCATTGAAATTACGCCATTCTTCGTTTTCTCACCCGTAGCGAGCGCCGTTCCACCGGCGGCAGAATCGGTAACACCATTCGTAGCCGACTCCGTATGTACCAATGCAACATGAGGGAAGGAAGCAAACGTCAAAGGCTTTGTGCCTATACGTCCGTCCAAAGCCGCAAGATAAGTTTCGGCAGCATTCACCTGGTTCACACCCATACCGTCACCGATGAAGTAGAACACGTATTTCGCTGTGCCCTGCGCATAGAGCGCCACAGCCATCAGCATGAGCGCTAATGTAGTCGTAAGTCGAAGTTTCATAAGTTTGATTTACTTAAAAATTATTCGCTATTTGGAGCCCGCAACACACACGTGCGCAAAGTCTCCGCAATGACTTACAAAATTACATCATTAGAACCAACTTTGACAACCTCTGTGGCAAAATATTTCAATAATTAATAAAAATAAGGCGTGCGCACACGATAAATCATAATAATTTATTAACTTTACATGCTAAATTGGGAATATGTGTGCACACCACAAAAACACAGCACTCGCTGAACACAGAATAAGCTCAAACACACACTGAATGCTCCCAACCATTGATTCTGACAAAAAAATCGACTATAATGATATACAAGTGGAATTACGAACTTCCTGCCCCTGAGGTTGCGACAGCAGAAAGGCAGTTGGCCGAAGAACTCGGGATTCATCCAGCTCTGGGTCATCTGCTCATGCAACGCGGCTTCACGACTCCGCAAGCAGCGAAGCGCTTCTTCCGACCTCAACTTGCCGACCTACACGACCCCTTCATGATGAACGACATGCAAGCTGCCGTGGACCGTCTGAACCAAGCCATGGGCCACAAAGAGCGCATCCTTGTTTACGGCGACTACGATGTGGACGGATGTACTGCCGTAGCTCTGGTTTACAAATTTCTGAAACAGTTTTATTCCAACGTAGATTACTACATCCCCGACCGCTACAACGAAGGCTACGGCGTATCAATGAAAGGCGTTGACTTTGCAGCCGAAGCGGGGGTCAATCTCATCATCGTTCTCGACTGCGGAATCAAAGCCATCGACGAAATCGCTTATGCCAAGAGTTTAGGCATCGACTTCATCATCTGCGATCACCACGTGCCCGATGACGAACTGCCCAACGCAGTGGCTATTCTCAATCCCAAGCGTGCGGATAATCACTACCCCTACACAGACCTTTCGGGCTGCGGCGTAGGTTTCAAGTTCATGCAGGCCTTTGCGCAGAGCAACGGCATTGAGTTCAACAAGCTCAACTCACTGCTCGACCTTTGCGCCGTAAGTATCGCCTCGGACATCGTGCCCATCATGGGCGAAAACCGCATTCTTGCCTATCACGGCCTGCGCATGCTCAACTGCAACCCCTCCGTTGGATTGAAAGCCATTGCAGAAATCTGCAACCTCGGCGATCGCGAGCTGACCATGAGCGACATCATCTTCAAAATCGGACCACGCATCAACGCTTCAGGACGCATGCAAAACGGACGCGAAGCCGTACAGCTCCTCGTCGAACGCGACTATCCGGCAGCCGTAGAACTCGCCATGCGCATCGACTTCTACAACGAAGCACGCAAAGACCTCGACAAACAAATGACGGAGGAAGCCATTGAGATGGCAAAGTCAACTCCCGGCATCGAAGACCACCGCTCCGTAGTCATCTTCAACGAAGCATGGCACAAGGGTGTCATCGGCATTGTTGCCTCGCGCCTCACCGAACTCTACTATCGCCCGGCCGTAGTGCTCACAAACTCCGAAGGCATCGCCACCGGCTCAGCACGCTCCGTTTCGGGATTCGACGTCTATAGCGCTGTGCAAAGTTGCGCCGACCTTCTGGAAAACTTCGGCGGACATACTTACGCCGCAGGACTCTCGCTGAAGGTGGAACACGTAGAAGAGTTCAAGCAACGCTTCGAAGCCTACGTCGCAGAGCACATCCTTGACGAACAAACGCAACCTACGCTCGACATCGACGGACTGTTGGACTTCAGCGATGTGAATCTGAAGTTCTACCAAGACCTCAAAAAATTCTCGCCCTTCGGCCCGAGCAACCCCAAACCCATATTCTGCACCCAGAAAGTGTTTGACTACGGAACGAGCAAAGTTGTAGGCCGTGGACAGGAACACATCAAGCTCGAACTCGTTGACAACAAGAGCAACACCATCATGAACGGCATCGCCTTCGGACAAAGTTCGCAGGCACGCTACATCAAAACCAAGCGAGCTTTCGACATTTGCTACTCCATCGAAGAAAACACACATAAACGCGGCGAAGTGCAGCTTCAAATCGAAGACATACGCCCACTCGAAGAACTTCGATAGGCGCAACCAAAGAGCCGGCGCCGGAAAGCAAGTCGCAAAGACCCTCTGCTTTTCGGCGCCGACTTTTCAATCCGCACTCACGCATCACCTCCGACACATCCCCCAACAAACCCAACGCCGCATCAAGCCAAACCCAACGCCGCATCGAACCAAACCCAAACATCATCAAACCTAGTCCAACACCTTTCACGCCAGTCCGCACCCTCTTCGCTTCCGCTCCGGTGCCTCCTCGCTACAACTCCGCTTTCCCTCCACTCTCTCCACTCCCCCACAAC
>JAFOWI010000031.1 GCA_017425985.1 Bacteroidaceae bacterium
GTAGCTTTCTTCTGCCATCACGCGCTTGTAAAATTACGCAATTTACTGAAACAGACAAGGTTTTAGGATTTGAAAAATAATATCTGCATCATCATTTTTCATCAAGGCATTTCTATTTCCTGCGCTTTCGTTTTGAGGAATGCTAATTCGGCTTCGTAGGTGGGCTCAATTTCTTCGTTCCAACGTGCTTCTTTGAGTGCTGATTTCAGGATGCCTACTGCATGACAGGGAGGCAGGTTGAAGATTTGCATGATTTCCTCGCCGCGAATGATGGGTTGGAATGCGCTTTTTTCGTCCTTGCGGCGGATGTCTTCTAATTTTTGACGTACGAGTTGGAAGTTTTGCAGGAAGTTTTGCCTTTTTTGCTCGTTGCGGCTGGTGATGTCGGCTTCGCACAATGTCATAAGGTCGTTGATGTCGGGGCGTGCTTCGAATCCTAATCGGCGTACGGCGGAGTCTGTAACGATGTCGTCGGCAATGGCGATGGGGCGCATGTGTAGGTCAACGAGTTTCTCTACGTACTTGAGGCGATCGTCGAGGGGAAGTTTCATGCGACGGAAGATGGGTTTTATCATCTTCATGCCTACGAAGTTGTGGTTGCGGAAAGTCCATCCGATACCGGGTTCCCAGCGCTTGGTGCGTGGCTTGCCAACGTCGTGGAGCAAGGCTGCCCAGCGCAGGTAGAGGTTGTCGGAGTTGCGTGCTACGTTGTCGAGCACTTCGAGTGTGTGGTAGAAGTTATTTTTGTGCCCTCTGCCAGCCTTTACTTCAACGCAGTCAAGATCTGCAATTTCGGGCATGATGATTTCGAGCAGTCCGCATCGTTGGAGGTCAACAAATCCGCGTGAGGGAGTGGGCGAGAGCATAATCTTGTTGAGCTCGGTGATGATGCGTTCGTGCGAAATGATGTGGATGCGTTCCTTGTTGCGTTCGAGTGCGTCAAACGTTTCATCTTCAATCTGGAAGTTGAGTTGTGTGGTGAATCGTATGCAGCGCATCATGCGGAGTGGGTCGTCCGAGAAAGTTATGTCGGGGTCGAGCGGCGTACGAATGATGCGGTCTTCCAGATCGAGCATTCCATCGAAGGGATCGACCAGTTCGCCAAAGCGACTGCTATTGAGGCATATTGCCATTGCGTTGATGGTGAAGTCGCGTCGGTTTTGGTCGTCTTCGAGTGTGCCGTCTTCAACGATGGGTTTGCGACTGTTGCGCTGATAGCTTTCGCGGCGTGCACCAACGAACTCTACTTCGTGGTGTCCCCATTTCACTTGTGCGGTGCCAAAGTTTTTGAAAACGCTGAGGTGACATTTGTTGTTGAGTTTTTCAGCAAATGCTTCTGCCATTTTTATGCCGCTTCCCACAACGACAACATCAATGTCCTTAGAGGGGCGCTTAAGGAATATGTCGCGCACGTAGCCACCAACGACGTAGCATTCAAGTTGTAGCGCATCGGCAGTTTCCGATAGCAGTTTGAAGATGGGGTGCTTAAGTTCTATAACCATTGTACTTTGTTTTATGAGGTAAAAATAAAAAAATAACTCGAACAACGCGCTAAAGGTGTTGTCCGAGTTTCAATGGTTGTGACTCCGACAGGATTCAAACCTGTAACCTTCTGATCCGTAGTCAGATGCTCTATTCAGTTGAGCTACGGAGCCTTACCGTTATGTCTTAAGAAAAGGTTGAGAATTGAGAAGAAATTTGTGACTCCGACAGGATTCAAACCTGTAAC
>JAFOWI010000032.1 GCA_017425985.1 Bacteroidaceae bacterium
AATTTTTATACTAAAAGGTTACGCAACAAATTTGCAGACTATCCACTTTGGATTGCTCGATATGGCGATGTTCCTCCAGCCTTGAATGCCCCCTACTCAATTTGGCAATTTACACAAAAAGGGAAACTCACAGGCATCAAAGGATATGTAGACCTCAATCGCTTCGCTCCTAATTGCGAAAAAGATATATTATTAAAATAATAAAGAAGCAAAGCCCAATTATTTATCATTTATAAAACCAATTTATTGCAACTCTCGCTGCACTAATTATAAACACGGACAAATACTATGATAAAAATTAAGGATACAGATTTAAAGAATGCAGCAGAAAATGGTATTGACGCATTCGTAAACCTTATTGCTAATAGCATTAAGGAATATGCCGGCAATGAAATCACTATAGAAACTTTCCAAAAGCTCAACAGCAGTCAAATTACACTTTGGATTTACACCATCGTCCACGAGGAAGTAATGGATGGTGGTTTTATTCAGCTGATTCACAATGGTTTTGGACCACTTGTTTTTGACAATCCATTTGCTAAAGCCTTACGCCTTTGGGATTTAAAAGAACTCTCTAAACTCATTTATAAAGCAAAAGAACTCTACGATGAACATAAAGAAGCACTCACTAAAGACATGAGTGACGATGAGTTTATGGCGCTCTTTGAACAATACCCGGCTTTCGACAATTTAGATGACGCATTCGTTGAAAACGAAGAAGACTACACATTCGGAATTGCAAAATACGTTGACAATCATCTTGATGAATTCATAACAATCATTTAGGTACTTTAAACGATGACAAAAAAAATAAAACCGAAACTTAACATCAACATAAAAAACAAGCGTGCTGAGCACGACTACTCTATCATTGACCGCTACACGGCCGGCATCGTACTAACAGGTACTGAAATTAAAAGTATTCGTGCAGGAAAAGCAGGATTGGTCGACACATATTGCTATATACACAACTCCGAAATGTGGGTAAAGAACATGTATATTGCAGAATACGATTTCGGTAGTTACAACAACCACCAAACACGCAGAGACAGAAAACTCCTCCTCAACAAAAAGGAAATCATCGCCCTTATGAACGAAACAAAATCGCCTGGTTTTACAATCGTACCTCTGCGATTGTACGTTAACGAAAAAGGGTTAGCAAAGTTAGTGATTGGACTTTGTAAAGGTAAAAAAGAATACGACAAACGCATGAGTCTCAAAGAAAAAGAGGACCGCCGCGAAATCGACCGCATGTTCAAACAAAATTATTAAAATAACCCCACAACAGCACTAGTTGATAATACCTACCTATGAAACTTATCGTCGTACGCAATAATTTTGATAAAAATTCGTTAGATAAAAAAGGTGTAATTTTCAACACCCTACCCGATACGTGCATATTAAACAATGGAAAACCATTCTTCATCCCCGAATTTGCAACCCCATGCCACATAGAAGGGCACCTTGCAATCAGGATATGCCGCCTGGGGCGCTCCATATCAAAACGATTTGCGCATAGATATTACGATGCTGTGACCGTAGGTGCAACATTTATTGCCGAAAACTTGCTTACCCAATCTCAAGAAAAAGGTTTACCATGGGATTTGGCAACCAACTTTGACAACGCCGCACCAATAGGAACCTTCATTCCGCTTTACGAAAAACAAACATCCGACCCCGAATCCACCAAACAATTTAAGCCATTACCCGACAATATCAGTTTTAAGTTGACAATTAACAACGAACCGCTATTTACAGCAACATCCGGTCAGATGAATCATCATATTGACAAAATAATAGCCCTAATCAGTCAGTACTACACCCTGCGCCAAGGAGATATCATATACATGGGTTCGCCTACTCCTTCGCAAATAGTAAATATCAACGACAAAATCGAAGGCTACATAAACGATAAACTCGTTTTGAAATTTAACGTTAAATAAAGTAATCCCACTTATATACCAACTGACGCAAACATAAAACATCTAAACCATAAAAAAACAGCAACACACATAATGAAGCATTTTCTCGCCATACTTATAGCCTGGATGGGAGTCTCAGCAACACTCCTGGCTCAACCATTTCAAACTCTTCGCACTGAGGACTATCCAATTGGCGAAGAGCTACCGCTTTATACCCAACAAATTCGATTAGGCAAAGGAGTAAACAAAAACGATGTACAGCTCCTCGTAGAATATCCCGAGTATGTGGAATTGACAAAAGAAGAAAAAAAGTTGCTATCGAAATACAACCACCGCCTTCCCAGCAACATCATTCCGCAAACTCAATTTGGAGTTGAAAGAAAATGCACAGTCCTCGAAGTCGGAATACTTCCCTTCGTTTTAAAAAACAATAAACCATACAGAGTCAAGAGCTTACGAATAAGAGTTCAACCAAACAACCAACAATCGTTTTCCGATGCCCAACGCCAGGAACAAACACCGAGATACGCCCCCAACTCCGTTTTGGCCAACGGGAAATGGGTAAAAATCAACGTAGAGAAAGAAGGCATCTACCAAATTACCGAAAGCCTCATAAAATCATGGGGATTCAGCGACATCAACAAAATTAAAGTCTTTGGACACGGAGGCAGAATTCAGCCACAAATCTTAAATTTCGACAACGGGAATGCTCCTATCGACGATTTAAAAGAAGTTGCAACCTATCGAAACAACAACAAACTACTCTTCTTTGCCGAAGGCACTGTGCGCTTCACATGGAACGATGCCAAACAAAGCTTCGAACATGCCAACAACCATTATGCCACGGCATCATACTACTTTATAACTGAAGGAAAAGAGCCACTAACTATTTCCACGCTTCCCGAACAAAAAGGAGGCAAATCCCTATCGACCATCAACCACCCCGTAGTCTACGATGAAGACGCTTTTGCATGGTACGAAGGCGGACGCCAATTCTACGACAGCTACAATTTCGCAAACGGCAACAGCAAAACGTTTACGCTTCAAACTCCCTCTGCTGCTGCCGGAAAAGCCACTCTTAATGTGTCGTTTTCAGCTTCAAGCATGTCAACATCAACTATGCTCGAAATGACATGCAACGGAACTACTGTCAAACAGAGCATCAGAGCCTGCGGCGCTAACGAATCGGCTGTAGATGTAAAACGAACGATGGAATTAAAGGACATTACGGACAAAACTAATGTCAAATTCATTACGACAGCTCAAAGAAATGCGCGCCTTAACTATTTATTAATCACCTATCCGCGCACACTCTCGGCCGCTGATTCACCCTACTCCTTTATGCCCTCAACCATTAGCGAAGAGCCGGTGACGTTAACCATTTCAAACGCATCGAAAAGCACCGAAGTCTGGCAAATCAACAATTCCACTAACGAAATTTCAAAACTCAGCGCTACGCTCAACGCCAATAACTTATCCGTTCCATTCAATAACGCGAGCAACTTGCGCTGCGTCATCGTCAACACCGACCAAACTTACCCCGAACCCACATTCGTACAACAGGTAGAAAACCAAAATCTCCATGCCGATGCAAACATCGACATGATTATCATTGTGCCCGAAAGCGGCATCTTCGACGAGCAAGCCCATCGACTCGCAGATGCACACCAAAAGCACAATAATCTGCGTTGTAAAATCGTACATCAACATCTGATATTTAACGAATTTGGCTCAGGAACCCCCGACGCTACAGCTATCCGGAGATACGTAAAGATGCTTTACGACAAAGCCACCACAGATGCCGAAATTCCCAAATATCTGCTCTTCTTTGGCGATTGCTTGTTTGACAACCGAATGATTACTGAGCAAAACAAAAAATTGTCAGCCAAAGACTATCTGCTCTCATACGAAGACAACGACAACTACAGCTACTCGCAAATCACCTCCGTCGGCGACCTCCTTTCCTATCCTACCGACGACTACTTCGGACTCCTCGACGATGGCGAAGGCCTCTCCGTGAAGACCGAAAAAGTAGATATCGCCATAGGCCGATTTGTGTGTAGTACGGTCGAAAACGCCAAAATACTCGTAGATAAGAGCATCGCATACTTGGAAAACAAAAACGTTGGAGCCTGGAAAAACCAAATCATATGCATTGGCGACGCTAAAGACAAAAACACCCACATGGAGGACTCCGAACGCGTAGTCGAAACCATCGCCGCAACCAACGATGTGTTCAACATTCAGCGCATCTACCCTGACCTCTATACGCGCGAAACGACCAGCGTAGGCTACCGCTATCCCAAAGCCAAACAAATACTCACCGAAAACATCAAGAAAGGCGCACTCATCTTCAACTACAGCGGCCACGGCAGTCCGGCACAGATTTCACACGCCTTCATTTTCGAAGCTACTGACTGGGAACAAGTAGCCTCAAAGGCGCTCCCCCTATGGATTCTTGCCTCGTGCGAAATCCTCCCCTACGACCAACCCACCTCCGACTTTGCCCGCAATGCGCTTTTCCACAAAGATGGAGGCGCAGTAGCCTTTGTATGCGCATCGAGAGCTGTGTATGCCTCCGAAAACAACCACCTCAACACAGCCTACTGCAACTACCTCCTTCAGCCTAATGCCGACGGCTCATACAACACCATGGGCGAAGCCCTACGCCTGGCTAAGAACCAGCTCATCACCTTGGGCAAGGACCGCACCATCAACAAGCTGAAGTACATCCTCGCCGGCGACCCTGCCCTGCCACTGATGTTCCCAAAGAGCAAAGTGCAGCTCGACAGCATCAATGGGCAACCCGTCACCGAAGCTACCAACGTTGCCCTCAAAGCCGGAAGCATCGCACGCTTCTCCGGAAGCATCGCTGCCGACTTCAACGGCATCATCACTGCCACACTCTACGACAAAGTCGAAACGCTCATCTGTAAAAACAACGACAAATCGGCCGACGAGCCCTTCACCTATACCGAGCGAACAAAAGTCATTTTCGAAGGTGCCGACTCCATTAAGAACGGAAAATTCTCCTTCAGCATACCCATACCCAAGGACATCAGCTACAGCACCGAGAGTGGCCGAATATCCTTTTATGCTGTCAACGAGGACCACACCATCGAGGCCCACGGCTACAACGAAAACTTCCACCTCAACGGCACGGCAACCACAGCCGCAGCCACCGACAGCATCGGCCCCAGCGCCTACATCTACCTCAACGACCCCGAATTCCCCAACGGCGGAACAACCACTGCCTCGCCACTCTTCGTAGCGCTGCTCAACGACTCCTCGGGCATCAATGCCACAGGCATAAGCGTGGGGCACGACATCGAATTACAAATCGACAATGACCCCAACCAAATCTACGTCCTCAACAGCTACTTCAGCTACGACTTCGGCTCCTACCAAAAGGGCCGCATCGACTATCAGCTCGAAGACCTCGCCCCCGGACGCCATACGCTCAGCTTCAGAGTGTGGGACCTCAACAACAATGCCACTACGCAAACGCTGCAGTTCAACGTAGCCAGCGGCCACCTCGCTGCCCGCCAACTCTATGCTACGCACAACCCCGCCACCGTGGCTACGCAATTCGTAGCAAACGCCGATGCCAGCCACCTCGGCGGTACAGCCACCTTCGAAGTCTATTCGCTCCTCGGACAACTGCTCTGGACCGCCAGCAAGCCCATCACCTCAGCCACCGTCAGCCAGCACTGGGACCTCACCTCCACCACCGGCAGCCCCCTGCCCAAAGGACTCTACCTCTACAGAGTAGTACTCAACTCAGCAGCCGGCCAGCAGTCCACCGACGCCCAGCGCATACTTCTGCATTGAGCCACATACACAAGTGCATCCGCGACATACGTATATATATATAATATTGTATATCTGCGCACACGCGCATAGCTCCCCCCATCTCTTAAAAAAATCCGCTAACCCCACACAAACCAACATTAACGACGATGAATCGACTAAGAAATACGAAAGCCCAACTACTCCTCTGCGCCTCCACCATAGCCACGCCGCTACTCGCGCAGGAGGACCTCAAGGACCAGTTCAACCCCGTCATGACTGCCGTCACCTCCCAAAGCATCGCAGCCGATGCACGAGCGGCAGCCATGGGCGACATCGGAGCAGCCACTAACCCCGACGTCAATGCCCAAGCCTGGAACCCCGCCAAATACCCCTTCACCATAGCACGCTCAGGCCTCGCCATCAACTACACCCCCTGGCTCCGCCAGCTCACCAACGACATCGCCCTCCTCAACGCCGTGGGCTACGTACGCATAGGCGACTACCAGGCCGTATCAGCCTCCCTACGCTACTTCTCCCTCGGCGAAGTCCAGGCAGGCGACATGACCGTCAAGCCCTACGAAATGGGCATCGACGTAGCCTACTCACGCATGCTCTCCGAAACCACCTCCGCAGCCGTAGCCCTCCGCTACATGTACTCCGACCTCTCCGGCCACTACGACGACAACGTCAAGCCCGGCTCAGCCTTTGCAGCCGACATCGCCCTCTACCACCAGCGCTACCCCATCATCGGGCAGCGCGAGTGCCAGCTCGGCCTCGGACTCAACATCTCCAACATCGGCTCCAAAATCAGCTTTGGCGACGACTATAGCTACTTCATCCCCACCAACCTCCGCCTCGGAGCATCCCTCATGGTGCCCCTCAACGAGTACAACAGCATCAGCTTCTCCGCCGACGTCAACAAGCTGCTCGTGCCCTCAATGCCCCTCAAGCTCGAAGGCGAGGAGGACGTCGACTACCAGGAGCGCCTCCGAACCGACTACTACGACCTCTCCTCCATCTCCGGCATCTTCAAGAGCTTTGGCGACAGCGAGCGCGGATTCAAGGGCGAACTCGAAGAAGTGCAGTGGAGCCTCGGTGCAGAGTTCAACTACAACGACAAATTCTTCCTCCGCGGCGGCTACCACCACGAAAGCGAGATGCAGGGCAACCGCAAGTACTACACCCTCGGAGCAGGCTTCAAGATGAACGTCCTCAGCGTCGATGCCGGCTACGTCATCGCCACCGAAGCCTCCAACCCCCTCGACCAAACCATGCGCGTCAGCCTCTCCTTCGAGATGGACGCCCTGCGCGACCTCTTCGGCACCTACTAACACCCCGCCCCCCAGCAGCCACAGCTGCCACCATTATTCTAAAAAAAAAAGAGAAAACCAAAACTAACACCCCCACACAGCTTATGACAAGAATAGGAATGGGCTTCGACGTCCACCGCCTCGTGCCCGACCGCCCACTATGGCTCGGCGGCATCCTCATCCCCCACGAACTCGGCCTCCTCGGACATAGCGACGCCGACGTCCTCATCCACGCCATCTGCGACGCCCTCCTCGGAGCAGCAGCCCTCGGCGACATCGGCCGCCACTTCCCCGACACCGACCCCGCCTATGCCGGCATCGACAGCAAGCTCCTCCTCAGCCACGTCGTCAGCCTCCTCGCCCACCACGGCTACACCATCTCCAACATCGACGCCACCATCTGCGCCGAGCGCCCCAAGATAGGCCCACACATCGACCATATCAAGCAGACGCTCGCCCCACTCATGAACATCCCTCCAACAGCCGTCAACGTCAAAGCCACCACCACCGAGCGCCTCGGCTTCACAGGCCGCGAAGAAGGCATCGCCGCCTACGCCGTAGCCCTCATCAACCAAGCATAGCCACGCGTACACACACGGAGCACCCCGCTGATGTTTTTTTTCTGCACGCAAAATGTTAATTATATTAAATATTCTGCTTAACTTTGCAAAGTCAATATCAAACTATTAACCGAAGCAAACAAAAGCAAACACACACAAACATCATGAACAAACACCTCCTCCACCTCCTCGCAGCCACACTGCTGCTCCTCCTCGCCAGCTGCAACACGCGCGAAAAAGTGCTCTACTTCCAGGACCTCACCACCGGCACCATTGCCGGCGCACAGCCCATTGAGGAAATCAAGTTCCAGCCCGGCGACAAGCTCTCCATCGTCGTCACCAGCTGCCTCACCCCCGAAGCCGCAGCCAACTTCAACCTCCCCGTCATTACCACCAGCGCCGTCTCCGGAGCCGCTTACTCCAGCAACCAAGTCATCTACTACAACGTCAGCACCGACGGCACCATCGAGATGCCCGGCGTAGGCACAGTCAGCGTAGCCGGCAAAACGCGCTCACAAGTGACCACCGAAATCCAGAGCGCCCTGCGCAACGGCCTGCTCAACGACGCCGTAGTCACCATCAACACCTCCAACCAGTACGTCACGCTCCTCGGCGAAGTCCAGAAGCCCGGCCACTACTCCATCACGCGCGACAACCTCACCCTCCTCGAAGCCATCGGCCTCGCCGGCGACCTCACCATCCAGGCCGACCGCAGCCGCATCCTCGTCATGCGCCAGGAAGGCACCGAGCTCAAGAGCTACTACGTGGACATCCGCTCCAAGGACCTCCTCAGCTCCCCCGTCTTCAACCTCAAGCAAAACGACGTCATCTACGTAGAGCCCAACCTCGTGCGCAGCAATCAGTACACCAACAATGCCAACAGCGTGCGCCTCGTCTCCACATGGCTCTCCCTCCTCTCCTTCCTCACCTCCACCATCATCCTCATCAAGAACTGGTAACACTACACACACATATACTACACACATTACACACACAAAGGCGCACTCAACACGAGGCGCCTTTGTTTTAAAAGGAATTAACTATGAAAAGAATTTTATTTCTCATAACTACAATTTTATTCTGTTCTCAATATGCTATAAGCGAAACATGGCTTAAAGCTACATGCATGCAAGACATTTATAATGGACAAAAAGTCATCTTTGTTTGCGAAGAACATCAAAAAGAACTTAACGGATTTGTAAATTACTATGGAACGGCAAGTACTTATACTGACACACCTTCTGGAAGTTACCCTTTCATCATAGAAATGAAAGAGGAACAGATTTATTTTAAAAGTTCTGCAGAAAACAAATATATGGATTGGCAAGGAAGTTCGACAAATCTTGCATTAGTATCTTCAACTCAAAAGAAACCATGGATTGTAAGTTTTAATGACGGAATAGTTTCAATCTTGTCAACAGCAAACAATAGATATCTTAGATATTGTTATACCGCTTCTAAATCAAAAGGATTTAAACTATACACTTCCACCGCAGAAGAAGCAGCTGTTGCAATCTACGTATTAAAGGCCGGTAAAACAGACAGAAAACTACAATTCGAAACAACGGAATACACCGCAGACTTAAGCAATGAATTTATTGCACCTATTGTACAAGGTATTGCGACAGACGCCGTTTGGAGCAGTAGCAACACAAGCGTGGCGACTGTAAACGAAGAAACAGGCAAAATTTCGCTTCAAGGTGTAGGAACAACCACAATTAGTATTACTGCACCCGAAACCGACGAATACTATTATGCAACGGCAAGCTACAAACTCATTGTTACAGATGCTGCAAATACGCATTCACTGACAATGAACTTCACAAATCCCGAAGCCATTACTGCATGGAACATCACACTTCCGAGCAAAGGCAATAACTCAACATTGCCTACAAATATTTATTCAGAAGAAATTAAACTGACGTCCACCCACGGCACAACTTCAACATCAATCTATAACAACTCATACGGTAATTACTCACTGCGCATCTTCAAGAGTGGAAGTATCAGACTAAGTGTACCCGACGCTTACGAGATAACCGAGATTGAAATAAATGGTTCGTCGCTGGATAATGGTAGTTGCTCGCTCAATGCAAAAATCCTCTCAAACAAAATCACATGGAGTGGAAAAACACAAGCATTTACATATGAGTCAGAAGATGGTACATGCACTATCACAAGCATAAACATTACATATTCACCTTGCAGCGCACGCCCTGAAACGAAAACAATTACAATTAGCTCAGCAGGACTTTCAACATTCTCGTCAGCACACGCATGGACTCTCCCCCTCGGATTAACGGCAGCAACAGCAACAGTCGAAGACGATATACTTAAACTGCATGAGCGCTACGCAGCAAACGACGTAATCCCAGCAACTACCGGCGTGGTGCTTATAGGTGATAACGGTGACTACATACTGACGCAACCCGAAGAAGACGAAGGACTGAAAGACGCAAACAACATGCTGAAACCAATCCTCACCAACAAGACGATAACGGCTGAAGATAATCACAAATTATACATTCTTGCCAACGATCCAATATATGGTTTAGGATTTTATTATCAAGGTGCGACAAACGATGGAACCACTATAAGCAAAATAAGCGAACGAGCATACTTGCAACTATCAGCAAACACGAACATCCACAGTCTCAAAATCGAATTACCTTCAACTACAAACATAAACTCAACACCGGTTTCAAAACAGTCCAAAGACATCTACACGCTTCAAGGCATTAAAACTGGAACCACACTCCTGCCAGCTGGCATATACATCGTTAATGGCAAAAAGCAATTAATCATAAAATAAACCACTCAAAACAACGAAACAATGAAAAAACTTTATACTATCCCTACCGTCACTCGCCTTGACTTTAATACAGAAGGAGTAATAGCAACCTCATCAATTCCTGTCAATAACATTGGTACTGACGCGGACGTGCTGAACCATAAGCGCAACCCTTGGAATGCTGAAGCATGGGAAAACCATCAGTAACCACACAGCTGCGCGCGCGACTTTCCGCTAATGGCAAATAAGTGTTAATAAAAATTTAGGGCTGAATTTCGATGTGCGAAGTTCAGCCCAATTTTTGACTCGTCGGTGCGAAGAATCGCGAAAACATAACGAGCGGAAAACAATAAAAGAGCAACGAACTCAATAAGAGTCTGCTCACTGGCGAATACACCAAATGTGTAAAGAAAATTATTAACAACCAAACACTAAAACGTGCTACACACATTTATATAAAAATCGGTGCGCTCCGCAAAGGGCGCACCGTGATGTTACGAAGGTGTGGGTGAGCGGCGCTGTGCGCATTGCCGGAGGGGGAGGAAGACGCTGCCGCGATGCTCCCGGTGTGCGCTCCTCCAGCTGCCTCCCCTCCCTTTTTTTTTTGCTGCCTTACGGATAGAGAGGGCGCAAAGGCGGAGGAGGCTAACGCTTGGTCAGGGCTATCTTGAGGTTGAGCTTGAAATAATAGGCATTGTTTTCGCGCTCGAGCTGCCCGTACTTGTCCTTGAGGAGGGAGCCGCGCTCAAGGCGCGTGGCGCTGAGGAGGAAGTCGGCAAAGCGTGCGCGGTCGGCTGCCGGAAAGGCTATGGGGCGCCCGTCGGGGTTGAGCACAATGAAGTAGGCTGGCAGGTTTTCGGCTCCGGTATAGATTTTGGCAGGGCGCATGCCTGCTGCGCATGCCAGGAGCAGCTGCTTGAGCTTGTATTCGTAGTAGTGGTGCTTTTCGATGAGGTCGGACTTCACCTTGAGCGGATTGAGCTGGCTGATGCGGCGGGCGAGCTCGTCGAGCCTGAGGACGTCGTCGGTATAGGATATGCGGAGCATCTCAGCGAGGAGGCGGCCGAGGTGGAGGTCGAGCATGGCAAGGTTGGCGCGAAACGTCTTATCGGCCACGCCGTAGTACTTGAGCGTGCTGCCCATGTCCTCGACGAGGAGCATGCGGTCGCGCACGGTGTGGGGCGTTTCGAGGGCGTTGACCTTGGCTGCCATGGGGGTGGCAAAGCGTGTGCCCGTCTGCTCAAACTTGAGGTTGGCGGCGCGTCCGCCGTCGAGCACCTTTGTGGGGTAGGCTCCGAGGCGCATCCATACGCCTGCCGTCATCAATCCGCCATCGGTGGCGAGCAGCAGGTGGTGCTGACCCTCGGCGGTGCCTGCTATGCTGAAAATCTTTGCACGGTCGAGGAAGGCTTCCTCGGCGTCGTCGATGAGCACGAGGTTTTCGTCGTCGGCCTGGCGCAGCGCTTCGAAGAGTGCCTGGGCCACGCTTGCCCATTCGGCGGCGTCGAAGGTAAGTACCTCGTCGGTGTCCTCGCGCTCGATGTGCACTAAGTTGCCCTCGCGGCGGTAGCAGCGCATGGCCTTGTCCTCCTCGCGCAATACGGCCGAAATCGCCACGCTCGTGTCGGAGGCCTGTCCGTCGGCCGTAGCCTCTGCCACCTGCATATTCTCTACCAATCGAAACAGCGCTAACAATTCGCCAAGGTCCTTTCTACTTACGGTAAACATATAAACAGTCTCTCTTTCGTATTATTTTTTTTACTTGTGCCCGCACCAAAGGTCGGTGCGATTGCGACACAATCTTGTTTTTTTGTTACTAAAAAAAATGATTTCCTCGCAAAGTTAGTGAAACCTGCCGAATCCTCAAAATATTACGAATGAAACAAAATTAATGTGGCCGTAGAAAAAAAATCCATCACAATCATTTGTGCGTGCGCTCACAAAATGTTGAATAGCTGGAAAAGTATTATTTTCATTGGCAACGCAGACTTTCGCTGCCGAAAACGCGGACTCGGGCAATCCGCAAAGCCTTTGCCCCTCCGAAGGGGGGAGGTGAGCACAAGCAATGCGCATGCATGTCGGCGAAAGTCCGCAAAATCTGCGTGAGAAAAGAAACATTACCGCCTCGCTATGCCGATAAAACGCTGATTTCTTCGTATTTTTGCAGTCCTTAAGAAAAAAAATGCTTATTTATTCAAGTTTCGCAAGTGCTCAACTTGTAAGGTTATAAGGTTATGAGGTCATGAGGTTGCCGTGCGGAATGCATCCCGGCGTGCAAACAAGCGTTCGACTTTAACCATCTTGTTTACTCGTACCTAAGAACTCGTCTACTATTTTAATATTAACAGTCTGGATAGTCCTCTAAACCTTAAAGCGTAGCGACCCTAACAACCTCATAACCTGATTCAACTGAAGCTTGCGAAAGCTGAGTTATTTATAAAAATTCGCGCACATCATGTCCACAAACGACATCCAATCGAAACCACGGCGGGCTAAGCGCTACGGGTTGCTCGCCATCAGCCCGATGGCGGTGCTCATGGCCTGCTTTCTGACTACCGGCATCTGCTTTGAGGATTTCTACAAAATGCCACTGCTGCTCGTATTCATCTTCACGGCGGCCTATGCGCTGCTCATCACGCGCGGCCACAGCGTGCACGAGCGTATCAACCACTTCTCGCGCGGCGCCGGACATCGGAATCTGCTCTTCATGGTGTGGATATTCGTCATGGCGGGCGCCTTTGCCAGCAGTGCCAAAGCCATGGGCGCCATCGATGCTACGGTGAGCTTCACCCTTTCGCTGCTCCCCGAGAGCATGCTGCTGCCCGGCATATTCGTCACCGCTTGCTTCGTAAGCATGAGCATCGGCACCTCCGTAGGCACCATCGTAGCCCTCACCCCTGTGGCAGCCGGACTTGCGGCCGAAACAGGCTTATCCACTCCGCTCATCGTTGCAGCCACCGTGGGGGGGGCGCTCTTTGGCGACAACCTGTCCTTCATCTCCGACACCACCATCGTTGCCACACGCACGCAGGGCATAAAGATGAGCGACAAGTTCCGAACAAACGTCCGCATCGCCCTGCCAGCAGCCCTCGTCACAACGATTATTTACCTGATGATAGGCATCCATACGCCCACTCACTACGCAACGCCCGACATCACACTGGCGCAATTCATACAGGTGCTGCCCTACCTCGCCGTACTCGCTCTGGCACTGATGGGCAAGGACGTGCTCATCGTGCTGCTCATCGGAAATCTGCTCACTGGTTTGATAGGCATCAGCATGGGTACGTTCAGTGCCGAAGGGTGGTTCTCCGCCATGGCAAGCGGCATCGGCGGAATGGGCGAACTCATCCTGATTTCAATGATAGCGGGCGGCGTATTGGAGCTCATCCGCATCAATGGCGGCATCACCTACCTCATCCACAAGCTGACGCGCCGCATAAGCAGCAGCAGAGGGGCTGAATGTTGCATCGCCGTACTGGTGAGCCTCACCAACCTATGCACCGCTAACAACACAATTGCCATTCTCAGCGTAGGCGAAATCTCCCGAAACCTTGCCGACCGCTACGGTGTGGACCGCCGCCGTAGTGCCAGTATCCTCGACACCTGCTCGTGCGTCGTTCAGAGTTTCATCCCCTACGGTGCGCAACTCCTGATGGCAGCCGGACTCGCATCGCTCTCGCCCCTCGAAATCATCCCCCACCTCTTCTACCCCATGCTGCTCACACTCGCTATTGCTGTTTCCATCTTCATAAAGAAGTAATGAAATGCGAAATACATGGTTACAGAAGATTTGCTGCGATATCATTACCTAAAAATTATATAACAAATTGAGAGGATGAGTCAAAATATTTTTGGCTCATCCTCTCAATTATCATGAATCCTCTTACAAAGACATTCATCATACTTATAACTGCGGCATGCCTCCTTGCTCGGGGCGGAGCTTTCGCACCTCTCCCCTCCCTGTCAGCATACCGAATCTTTACTCTATGCGTTCTTCGTTCGCTTCTTTTTTAGCTTGGAACTTCTGCAAACTATAAGGCAAGGCGCAGCCCCGAGGAGTAGTTGCGGCCGCCTGGCGCGGTGTAGTTGCGGTAAGCTACACGGCAGCACGGGTCAATGGAGCACCAACAGCCCCCACGAAGCACACGGTAAGTCCCTGATGCAGGTCCTGTTGGATTCGTCACTGCTACTGAAGAATAATTTCCATACCAATCCTGACACCATTCATAAACGTTGCCCGACATATCGTAAATGCCTAATTCATTGGGAGATTTGGTCTTTACAGCATGCGTTTTATCTCCAGAGTTACTATTATACCACGCCACATCGTCTATCGAATTGCTGCCACTATACAAATACCCCTTTAATTGACGACCACCACGGGCTGCAAATTCCCATTGTGCTTCAGTGGGAAGACGGAAGTTTTCACCAGTAATGTCATTTAACTTTGTAATAAAAGTTTGACAATCACTCCACGAAACACTCTCTACGGGGAGCTGTGAATTACTCTTAAAATAAGATGGATTATTGCCCATCACTACCCTCCAGAGTTCCTGCGTCACCTCGGTTTCGCCAATGTAGTAATCACTCAATTTCACGCTGTGAACAGGTTTTTCAGAATCAAAAGCGCCTGTTTGTTCAGGCGTAGCGCCCATCTGAAAAGTACCTCCATACACCTTAATCATTTTAAAGGTAACACCTTTCACTGTGTACGTTTTAGAACTTCCATTGTTAACAACATTAAACTCTGGTTCCTTTGAAGAAGAAGACACGGGTTGCGGATTTTGGGGCAATGCAGGAGTCGCTTCTTCTTTTTTTACTTCGACAACAGTCTGCTGAGCAACTTGCTGTTTTACAGATTCAACTGTAGAAATAGGTACATTAGAACCTGCACCCCCTGAACCTCCTGATGCAACATCAGTTTTATCTGCATTAAGGGTATTAGTGACTACTGTTAATATAGAATCTTTAAGCGTATCAGTAGCAACAGTCAATAAAGAATCTGTATCGTCATCAAACTCTGATGTGGATGGTGCAAACAAACTTCCCCAATCAACAATACAAGCAACGATTACCACCACCAAAGCTGCGCAAATTGAAACAACCTGTTTTTTCCAACGTTGGAATAAATTTACCAAAATCTGAAATGCTGTAACATTTTCGATTTCGTTTTGCGAAGCATTGTCATTGTCATCTACAAAAATCTCAGTATCGACTTGTGTAGATTCATCAACCACCTTTTGCTCAACCTTTTTAACTCCGGCAATAGGTGCAGTAGTTGTATCCAAAATCTTCAGGAAATCAGCAACCGACTGAAGGCGGAATTTTCGGCGGGGATGCATCGCCTTTTCAATCACCTCTACCACATTGGCAGAAAGAGTCTTGGGAAGCGGAGGCAACCCCTCGTCGTTGACCATATTTGCATCCGGGGGCGTTTCACCCATCAAAAGGAAGTAGAGCGTTGCTCCTAAGGAATAAATATCCGAAGCCGGAGAAAATACAGAAAC
Source organism: Bacteroidaceae bacterium (assembly GCA_017425985.1). Taxonomy (GTDB): domain Bacteria; phylum Bacteroidota; class Bacteroidia; order Bacteroidales; family Bacteroidaceae; genus Alloprevotella. The sequence goes on from JAFOWI010000032.1 coordinate 15,886, forward strand.
ACCACCTCGCTGATATTGTTCGAGCGGAGCATAACCATGACTGATGCCGACAGGCGTTGTACTCGTTTGTTGTCCTTCCTGGTCGTACTGCTTGGCAAGCCCGAAGTCGATAAGCACAGCATTGTTGCTCTCATCAATCAAAACATTGCTTGGCTTTACATCGAGGTGATTCATGCGTCGCTCATGAATATAGGCAAGCGCAGAAGCTATTTGCTTAATGTAAAACAGCGCTTCTTGTTCAGAAAGTTTACCATGCTTTTCTACCAAATCGCGAAGCGAACCTCGGTCAAGGTATTCCATCACGTAATAAGCAGTGCCATGCTCTTCAAACACATCATAGATTCTGATAATGTTTGCATGATTAAGCATCGCAATATTCTGCGCTTCTTTGATGAACTTACGGCGGAAGCGTTCTATCATTTCTCGGCTACCACTCGTGCCCAACGAAACTTGCGATGTATTAGCATCGCGCTCGCAATAGTCGCGCATAAAGAATTCCTTTATCGCGACTTTGCGGTTCAGTCCCTTTTGGGTTGCCAGATAGGTAAATCCAAATCCTCCATGCCCTAACTCACGCTCTATCTGATAGCGTCCGCCTTGCAATATAGATCCAGAAGGTAATATCATAATTATTTAATATCTAAAATAAACCACAACGCATTTTTCGTTGCAAACCTAAGATAATGAGCACTATTAAGCACTCTATCCTTAATAAAGTTCAAAGATAAATATATAAATTCACAAAACATTGCCTTTTTATAAAAAAGTGCAAAAATCATAAACTAAAACAATCCTAAAGCCCCCCCTTATTATCGATCACTTTCGCATTCGAAGAAAAAAAGGCACACAAGCGAAAGTATACTTTCACTTATGTGCCATTATTTTTTTATGTGAACCACGTTCGAGTGAACGTTGATTCATCATTTTTTTGCTGCGCTAAAAAATTACTTCACCTTAGCAACGATAGCCTTGAAAGCAGCGGGGTTGTTTACAGCGAGGTCAGCGAGGACCTTACGGTTGATTTCGATACCAGCCTTGTGGAGAGCGCCCATGAGCTGAGAGTATGACATACCTTCGAGGCGAGCTGCTGCATTGATACGCTGAATCCAGAGAGCGCGGAAGTTGCGCTTCTTGTTACGACGATCACGGAAAGCATAGGTAAGACCCTTTTCCCATGTGTTCTTAGCTACTGTCCAAACGTTCTTGCGAGCGCCGAAGTAACCGCGAGTCAACTTAAGAATTCTTTTTCTCTTAGCACGTGAAGCTACGTGATTTACTGATCTTGGCATAGTTAATGTACTTTTTGAATGTTAGCGCCGAATCTACATCGCTTTGTAAACGTTTATTTTAGCGACCAAACGGACTTGCGTTGCTAATCATTCGGTTAGAAATTTGTTGTTGATGATTAAAAGGATGCTAATTTACTGAATGATTAGCGCATGCAAAGAAGTTCGCGAACCTGCTTAACGTTTGTTGTGTCAACGATAGCGTCGTGTACGAGGTTACGCTTCTGCTTCTTAGTCTTCTTAGTCAAGATGTGACTGTGGAAGGCATGATGTCTCTTAATCTTACCCGTTCCAGTGAGCGCAAAACGCTTCTTAGCACCAGAATTAGTCTTTACTTTTGGCATTTTCTTTTAAAATTTAATTATTAATATATTGTGCGGTTAAGTGAGATACCAAACTTAACGCGCGACATTCTTTTTTTATTTGGTTTGAAGAGGATTCTGCTACAACCATTACTTATTTTAGAAGTCCTCACCTTCAACGCTGAGGGTAAATTCCTTCTTTGCCTTTTGCTGTGGCTGCTTCTTTTCCAGCTTCTGTACTGATTCTTCAACGTCGTCATCATCGTGCTCAACGTTCTTCACCACTTTCTTAGCCTTAGGCGCAATATAGATAATCATGCGCTTACCTTCAAGTTTGGGCATGCTTTCAACTTTGCCGTACTCTTCGAGGTCGTTTGCAAAACGGAGCAACAATACTTCACCCTGCTCTTTAAAGAGAATTGAACGTCCGCGGAAGAATACGTGAGCTTTAACCTTATCGCCTTCGAGGAGGAATTCCTTTGCGTGCTTGAGTTTGAAGTTATAGTCGTGCTCGTCAGTCTGAGGTCCGAAACGAATTTCTTTGATTTCGACCTTGACTTGCTTAGCTTTTAATTCCTTCTGCTTTTTCTTTTGCTGGTAAAGGAACTTTGAATAGTCAATCAATCGACAAACAGGTGGTTCTGCATTAGGTGAGATTTCCACGAGGTCAAGACCTTTCTGCTCTGCCAACTTGAGAGCATCGCGCGTAGCCATCACTGTTGATTCAACATCATCGCCTACAATGCGCACTTCGCGAGCACGAATTTGTGAATTTATGCGGTGCTGCGCTTTCAATTTATCATTCTTCATTCAGAATAAAAACTTTCTTATTTGTCTGTTTTGATTGATTACTAACTCTTGAAAAACACTATGCGTGTCTAATTCGGGTGCAAAATTAGCAAATTCCGTTTGTTACACAAAATTTTTGACCTATTTTTAATTCCACAACGGCATTAATTTGCATTTTTCTTAAAATAAAGAGAGTGAGCAGGAAACTGCGAGTAACAAAAAGGAATGTATCGCACGCTCTGCTCACTCTTATTTCTACAAATTATTGTCCTTATTTCATGCCGAAACACATAGCATTACACCTGTGTCATTTCAGCTACTTCATCGTTCACCTTCTTCGCAAAATCAGCGATGATCATGCTACCCTGGTCGCCTTCGCCCTGCTTACGCACAGCTACGAGGCCTTC